>DASQAE010000738.1:0-2877 GCA_035635915.1 Burkholderiaceae bacterium
ACTTTGATGGCTGCGGCGCTCATTGTTGCCCCCTTGTCCCCCCAAGGGGGAGCGAGCGCCTTCGGAGCGGCCGTGCGGCGCTCATACACCCGCTCCTTCGAGTGGAAACGAAGCGACGAACCGAAATCCGTACCCTGGCGCTGTCGTGATGTGCAGTGCGCCGCCCAAGGACTCGACGCGCTCGCGCATCCCTACGAGACCGAGGCCGTCCCGATGCTGCGCCCAGTTGGCGCCTGCGCCGTCGTCGGTCATTGTGAGCGTGATGTTGTCGCCACGCGCATCCCTGCCGCGCACGAGCTGGATCTCGACCGCGCTCGCCGAAGCATGTTTGGCGCAGTTGGTGAGACCCTCCTGCACCAGGCGATAAATCGTGAGATCGCAGTGTTCGCCCAGACGCTCGACATCGCCGTCGATCGCGAGCGAAAACCGTGTCGCGGGCGCGCGCGTCCGCGCGCCGTCGACGATGTGCTCCAGCGCTGCCGCGAGGCCGAGTTCATCCAGGCCCACCGGCCGCAACCGTCGGATAAGGCCCCCGACGGTGCGATACACGTGGTCTGCGTTGCCGATGATGGCCGTTGCGGCGGCCTGTCGCGTTTCGCTGTCGGACGCGGTGTCGCGCATTGCGACTGCATCGATCTTGATTGCATTCAGATATTGGCCAAGCTCGTCGTGCAACTCGCGCGCTAACGCCTTGCGCTCTGCTTCCTGCAACGCCACGTAGCGCTGTCCAAGGCGCCGCTGCTCCGCGAGAGCTTCCGCGAGCCGCCCCTGTGCTTCATTTCGCAGGAGCACCTCGCGCCGCGCATCGGCATAACGGCGCAGCGCGAACCAGGTCATGCCGATTGCAAGCGCCACCAGCACGACCGCCAGTTCATCGATCTGGAACCGCTCCCACTGCCGCGTGAGCGTGAACAGCCACTCGATGAGCTCGACGTTCGCGGCGACGAGGCCGCACGCGGCCGCGACGATCAGCACGATCGTCAGGTCGGTCCAGGCTTGGTTGCGGCGGGATAGCAGGTTCATGGGCGGGAGAGCGGCGCGCCGAGACATTAATGCAACCGCCCCGGCAGACACGCGCCGCGGTTGATATGCCAGCGATCGGGAGTTTTTCCTTTCACGCGCCGGAAGATCTCCCTTTGCGAGTGTCAGGTGCAAGGCAAACTCGCGTTACGCCGAGTCCTGGCGCGACCGCGCCCCCCAAAACAGCGCGGCATCAAGAAGCTGACGAGGAGATCATGCATCACCAATTGCGCCTGCCTGCGCCGCAACCGCTCGCCGCTGCGGTGCTGGCGGCCTTGCAAGCCTGCTGCGTCGCCGCCTACGCGCAGTCAGCCGCGACCCCGCCGCCGCAGGAGTTGCCTCCAGTCACCGTGATCGGCACCACGCCGCTGCCCGGACTGGGCACGCCGCTTCGCGACGTACCGTCCAACGTCCAGGTGTTCGGCGGCAGGGAGGTCGGCAAACAACGGCAGAGCAACCTGGCGGAATTTCTCGAAAACAATCCAACCAGCGTCACCGTCAACGCGGCGCAAGGCAATCCGTATCAGCTCGATATCAGTTTTCGCGGCTTCACCGCCTCGCCGCTGTTGGGCGTGCCGCAAGGCATGTCGGTGTTCCAGGACGGCGTGCGCATCAACGAGCCGTTCGGCGATGTGGTGAACTGGGATCTGCTGCCGCAGTCGGCCATCGCGGGCATCCAGCTCATTCCGGGATCGAATCCGGTGTTTGGCCTCAATACGCTCGGCGGTGCGCTTTCGGTGATTACCAAAAGCGGAAGCACCAACCCCGGCACCGCGATCGAACTGTCCGGCGGTTCGTTCGGGCGCAAGACGTTGCAGTTCGATCACGGCGGCGCCGCAGGTCCGGTGGATTGGTTCACCACCGCCAACGTGTCCAACGAATCGGGCTGGGCGCAGCACAACCCAAGCCGCGTGCGCCAATTGTTCAGCAAGGTCGGCTACCAGGCGCTGCAGACGAGCGCTGAGATCAGCCTGACGGCGGCCGACAATCAGCTCGAGGGAACGCAGACGCTGCCGCTTTCCTTCTTCGAAGATCGCAGGCAGGCCTACACGTACCCGGATATCAACAACAACAAGCTCACGATGCTGGCGTTGAAGGGCAGCCACGCGCTTGCATCCGACGTGCTGATCGGCGCCAACGTATACGCCCGCCGCTACCTGAACAACAACGTGAGCAGCAACGTCAACGACCACTTCGGCGCGATCGATCCGCTGACCGGATTGCCCGACAACGTCGAGGCGATCAACGATCGTTCGTCGATCAACCAGTCAAGTTATGGACTCGGCACACAGTTGACGCTCAATCAACATTTCGGCGACGCCAGGAACCAACTCGTCCTCGGGGCAAGCGGCGACTTCGGCGACATCCGCTTCAAGCGCGATTCGCAGCCCGCCGATTTCGACGCGTCACGCGGTGCGGTGCCCACAGGCGCGTTCGAGCCGGACACCAGTGCCAGGTCGCGCACGCGCAACCTCGCGCTGTTCGTTATGGACAGCCTCGCGTTCACGCCGGAGTGGACCTTGACGCTTTCCGGGCGCTTCAACGATGCGCGCGTCAGCATCCGCGATCAGAGCGGGATCGCGCCCGAGCTCGATGGCGATCATCGTTTCAGGCGCTTCAATCCGGCCGTCGGCATGAACTTCAATCCGACTCCCGGCTTCACCACGTATGCCAGCTACAACGAAGGCATGCGGGCGCCGACGGCGCTCGAACTCACCTGCGCCGATCCGGCCGCACCGTGCAAGCTGCCCAACAGTTTTCTCGCCGATCCGCCGTTGAAGAAAATCGTCGCCAGGACATTCGAGCTCGGGGCGCGCGGCCGCGAGGGCACACTGGTCTGGAGCGCAGCGACCTATC
>DASQAE010000739.1:0-1962 GCA_035635915.1 Burkholderiaceae bacterium
GTGCTCACCATCGGTGGCGGCAGCGGCAGCCCGCTCGGCATCGTGCTCGGCCTTGCCTCCGCGTTGGTCTACTCCGTCTACATCGTTGGCGGAACCCGAGTCATGCCCCAGGTCGATCCGCTGGTCGCATCGAGTTTCGTCTGCGCTGCAGCGGCGACGTCGATGGGAGCGATTGCACTGGCGCGCGTACTGAGCGGGCTGCCCGTCGCTGTTCCACATGACGCAGCGGGTGCAATTCCGGTGGTGTTGATCGCGCTCGTATCGACCGTGCTCGCGATTACAGCTTTCCTGGTCGGGCTGAAGTGGCTGGGTGCTTCGTTGACGTCGGTGCTGTCGACGCTCGAGCCGGTGGTTTCGGTCATGCTGGGTGCAGTAGTGCTGCAGGAGGCCGTCAGCGGGTTGCAGGCCCTGGGCGGAACCGTCGTGATTGCCGCGGCGATCTGGCTTGCGCTGGAGCCGCGCAAAAAATGATCACTTTGGCGGCGGTGTTTTGGCGCGAAATTCGCACAGGGAAACGATCGCGCAGCGCCAGCACTCCGGCTTGCGGGCCTTGCACACGTAGCGCCCGTGCAGGATGAGCCAATGGTGGGCGTGCAGGCGAAATTCGTCCGGCACGAACTTCAGCAGCTTGCGCTCCACTTCGTCGACGTCGGCGCCCGGCGCGAGGCCGGTGCGATTGGCGACACGAAAGATGTGCGTGTCGACCGCAATCGTCGGTTCGGCGAATGCGACGTTAAGGACCACGTTGGCGGTTTTGCGGCCGACCCCGGGCAGCGCTTCGAGTGCGTCCCGATCCTGCGGCACTTCGCCGCCGTGCCGCTCGAGCAGCAGCTGACTCAACCCGACGACGTTCTTCGCCTTGTTGCGATAAAGACCGATGGTCTGGATGTATGGGATCAGGCCGTCAACGCCGAGTTTGACGATTGCGCGCGGCGTGTTGGCAACCGGGAACAGCTTGCGCGTCGCGAGGTTGACGCCGCGGTCGGTCGCCTGGGCTGAAAGCACGACCGCGACCAGCAGTTCGAACGGCGAGCTGTACTCGAGTTCGGATTTGGGATCGGGATTGGCATCGCGCAGGCGCGCGAAGATCGCGCGTCGTTTCTCCGGGTTCATCGATCCGCCTCGTGCGTACCGACGCCCGCGCCGGTCGATGGCGGCTGCTGCCTGCGACGCTCACGCGCGCGTTCGATCGCTGCCGCGACGCGCGCTTTTCTCGCGTTGGCTTCGGGATCGAGCGGATCCTCGTGCGCGTCGAGTTGCTCCAGCTTGGCAATCGCTTGCGCCAGGCGCAACTCCTCAGTCTCGACATGTTCGCGCGCAAGGCGTCGCGCGCGTGCATCAAAGCGCTGGCGCGCGGCGCGCGCATCCTCTGCCGACCAGGCGCGCGTCGGCTCGACCGGAATCATGGCGATGCAGTCCATCGGACAAGGCGGCACACAAAGATCGCACCCGGTACAAAGAGCGCCGAGCACCGTATGCATCCGCTTCGCTGCACCGACGATCGCGTCGACCGGACAGGCCTGGATGCAGAGCGTGCAGCCAATGCACAGCGCTTCGTCGATCACCGCGACCGTGAGTGGTGCCTCGACCCCATTGGCAGGATTAAGCGGCAGCGCCGGTCGTGCGGTGATCCGACTCAGCTTAGCGATGCCCGCGGCGCCGCCTGGCGGACATTGATTGATCTCGGCGCGCCCGGTTGCGATGGCCTGCGCATAAGGCCGGCAGCCGGAAAAACCGCACTTGGTGCACTGGGTCTGCGGCAAGCCGGCGTCGAGGCGTTCGGTGAGGTCGGCCTCGAGTGCGGAAAGTGGTGCTGTGTCGATCGGGTCATACATGGGACGCGATTATTTCAGAGGCTATGCCTTGGGGTGGGCGCGAATGAAGTCGCGGACTTGGGGATAGATCTGTTCGCGCCAGCGCCGGCCGGAGAAAATGCCGTAGTGACCCGCACCCATCGCCGTG
>DASQAE010000740.1:0-13967 GCA_035635915.1 Burkholderiaceae bacterium
ATCGCGAGTTTTGTCGCGCGTTATCCGCGGGTGCGTTTTGATGTGACGGTGGCGGAGCGCATCGTCGATCTGGTCGATGAAGGATTCGACCTCGCGCTACGAATCGGGCGGGTTGGCAGCGAGCAGTTGGTGGCACGCAAACTCGGCGAGACGATGCTTGTGGTTTGCGCTGCCCCGGCTTACATCGAACGCCGCGGCGCGCCAGTGAAACCTGAGGACTTGGCCGCGCACGACACGCTGACGTACGCCTACGCGCCCAACGCTCGCACGTGGCAACTATTTGATGCCACTGGCGCGATGCATGAAGTGCGCGCCGGAGGGAGCCTGCACGCGAACAACGGCGACATACTGATCGCGGCCGCAGTGGCAGGGTTGGGCATCGTCTGCGAGCCGGACTTCCTGGTCGGAGCGGAATTGCAAAGCGGGCGGCTATTGCCGTTGCTTCCAGGTTACGTTGGCCGGCGTGCGGATATCTGGGCGGTTTACCCAAGCCGGCGCCATCTGTCCGTCAAAGTGCGACTTTTCGTCGACCATGTCGCGGCGTTGTTCCAGCCCCCAGCTTCGGCGCCCAGCCCGCGCGCGCAGATCTCCAAACGGCGCCCCGCTTCCACGGGACGCAAACGCACTCCCTAGAGGTTGGCCTCTATGCGTCCGCGGTTGACGCCGGCAGCGCGATCGGAAATAGTACGAACGTTCGTTTTTCTCCGGCTAATCCCCGATTCACTCCATGACCCTGGTTTTTCCTACTCCGCCGCGCTCTGGCGCCGCCAGTCAGGCTCAAGAGCGCCCGCGCAAAGGTGAAACCACGCGCGCTGCCATCGTCGAGGCGGCACTCGCAGTCGCACGTCGCGAAGGCCTCGAGGGGCTGACCATCGGTCTGCTCGCTGAAGCGCTCGGGATGAGCAAGAGCGGCGTGTTTGCGCACTTCGGTTCACGCGAGGACCTGCAGCTGGCAGTGCTGCGCGAATACGCGGTGCGTTTTGTCGAAGAGGTGCTGCGGCCCGCGGTCGAGCTCGAGCGTGGCCTGCCCCGGTTGCAAGCCGTGCTGGAAAACTGGCTGCGCCTGCTTGCGCGCGAGCTGGAGCAGGGGTGCCTCATGATTTCGGGCGCCTGCGAATACGACGACCGTCCCGGCGCGCTACGTGACGCGATGGTCGCCATCGTCACCGGCTGGAAGCACGAGCTGTTGCGCGCGATCGACGCGGCCAAGACCGCGCGTCATCTTCGCACCAATGTCGAGTCGCGCCAGCTCGTGTTCGAGATCTACGGCTTGATGCTCGCGCTGCATCAGGACGCCCGGTTACTGCGCGCTGCCGACAGCGTCAAGCGCGCGCGTGCAGGTCTCGGTCGCCTGATCGATGACGCGCGTGCGCGACCCGCCACCAAGCGTGGCGGCAAGCCGAACCGGTTCACCCGCAAATCCACCGGAGCGGCGACAGCATCCGCTCGCACCCGCCGGCCGCATTCCACGTAGGAGTCTTTCATGCCGATCTACACGCCCCCCTTGCGCGATCAGCAGTTCGTGCTGCACGAAGTGCTACACGCGGTGGACGAATTCAAGAAGATGCCGCTGCACGCGGAGGTCGACACCGATACGCTCAACCAGGTGGTGGAAGAGGCGGGCAAGTTCTGCTCAGAGGTTCTGCTGCCGATCAATCGCAGCGGCGACGAGGAAGGCTGCACCTTTGATCCGGCCACCCACGTTGTCCAGACACCGAAAGGTTTCAAGGAGGCCTACGCGCAGTTTCGCGATGCCGGGTGGCAGGGCCTGGCTGCAGAAACCGAGTACGGTGGACAAGGTCTGCCGCACTTGCTGCAGGTGGCGTTCTACGAAATGCAGTACTCATGCAATCAGTCGTGGGCAATGTATCCCGGCCTTACAAACGCTGCCTACGAATGCCTGATAAGGCACGGCACAGCGGACCAGAAGGAGCTGTTCGTTACCAAGCTGGTCTCAGGCATATGGACCGGCACCATGTGCCTGACCGAACCCCACTGCGGTACCGACCTAGGCATGTTGCGCACCAAGGCCGAGCCGCGCGGCGACGGCAGCTATTCGCTTACCGGCAACAAGATCTTCATTTCGTCCGGCGAGCACGAGATGGCCGAGAACATCGTGCACCTCGTACTTGCGCGCCTGCCGGATGCACCGGCGGGCACCAAGGGCATCTCGCTCTTCATCGTTCCCAAGTTCGTTCCCGAAGGCACGGGCCGTACGGCGCGAATCGGCAAGCGCAACGGCATCTACTGCGGCGGCATCGAACACAAGATGGGTATCCACGGCAACTCGACTTGCCAGATCGTTCTCGACGGCGCGACCGGTTGGCTGGTCGGCGAGGCGAACAAGGGCCTCAATGCGATGTTCGTGATGATGAACGGCGCACGCCTTGGCGTCGGCGTGCAAGGTCTTGGGTTGACGGAGGTGGCGTATCAGAACGCGGTCGCGTATGCGAAGCAGCGGATCCAGGGCCGTTCGTTGTCGGGCGTGAAGAATCCCGACAAACCTGCGGACGAGATCATCTTTCATGCCGACGTGCGCAAGATGCTGCTGACCGCGCGCGCGTACGCCGAAGGCGGCCGCGCCTTTGCGTACTGGGTCGCGCTGCAGGCCGACAAGCAGCATGCGCACGCGGATGAAGAAGAGCGGCAGTTCGGTGCCGACATGATGGCGCTGATGACGCCGATCGTAAAAGCCTTCATGACCGACAACGGCTTTCGCTGTGCGTCGGAGTGCATGCAGGTGCTTGGCGGGCACGGTTACATCCGCGAATGGGGCATGGAACAGTTCGTGCGCGACGCGCGCATCAACATGATCTACGAGGGCACCAATACCATCCAGAGCCTCGACCTGCTCGGCCGCAAGGTGCTGATGGACAACGGAGCGAAGCTGAAGAAATTCGGCAAGCTCGTGCAGGCATTCGTCGAGCAGTACGGCACCGACCCGAGCATGAGCGAATTCGTAACGCCGCTTGCCGACCTCGGTGACAAGGTCACCAAACTTACGATGGAAATCGGCATGAAGGCGTTCCAGAACCAGGATGAGGCGGGTGCGGCCGCGGTCGACTACCTGCGCATCGTTGGTCACCTGGTGTATGCATACTTCTGGGCCCGTATGGCACAGGTCGCGCTTGCGCGCATTGCCGCTGACGGTGAACGGGTTGATCCGTTCTACGTCGCCAAAGTTGCCACGGCGCGCTTCTATTTCCAGCGCCTGCTGCCGGAGACGGCGTATCACATTCGTGCCGCGCGCTCTGGAGCCAAGGGCGTGATGGATCTGGCCGCGGAGTTGTTCTGATGCGCTTGCTGGCCGCGACGCTGTTGCTCGCGCCCATATTGGGGCTGGCGCAGGTCGAGGGCGGATCGCCCGTAGGACTCTGGCGTACGATCGACGACAACACCGGGAAGCCGCGCGCGCTGGTCCGCCTGTTCGAGAAGGATGGCCGCGTCTTCGGCCGCATTGAAAAAGGTCTTGCCCTGGAGGCCGAGAGCGACGCGGTGTGCAGTCTGTGCAGTGACGAACGCCGTGGCTTGCCGAAAATCGGTCTGGTGATCATCCGCAACATGCAGCGCGACGGCGACGTCTGGAGCGGCGGCGACATCCTCGATCCCGACAGCGGCAAGGTGTATCGCTGCCGCCTGCGGGTTGTCGATGACAATCGCAGCCTCGAAGTGCGCGGCTTCATCGGTTTTTCATTGCTCGGCAGAACGCAGATGTGGGAGCGGGTCGATTGAGCGGATCCGCCGCAGCCACGATCGCTGTGCCACCGACCCCCGCTGCCGATCGGTAACAAGGAGACTCGAGTGAGCAATTTTCTGGTGCGAAAAGTCGCGGTGCTCGGCGCCGGTGTGATGGGTGCGCAGATCGCCGCGCATTGCGTGAATGCGAGGGTTCCAGTGCTGCTGTTCGATCTGCCGGACACGAAGTCGGGCAACAAGAATGGCATCGTGCTGCGCGCGATCGAAAACCTGAAGAAACTCAGCCCGGCGCCGCTCGGCAAAAGTGATGACGCCGCATACATCGAAGCCGCCAACTATGAGGAGCACCTCGAGCTGCTCAAAGGTTGCGACCTCGTGATCGAGGCGATCGCCGAGCGGATGGACTGGAAGCACGATCTGTATCGCAAAGTGACGCCCTTCATTGCGCCCGGCGCAATCTTCGCTTCCAACACATCGGGGCTCTCGATCAACCGGCTTGCCGAGGCGTTCGATGCCGGCCTGCGCAAGCGCTTCTGCGGCGTGCACTTCTTCAATCCGCCGCGCTACATGCATCTCGTCGAGCTGATTCCGACCGTAGCGACCGACGCTGTAATCCTCGACACCCTGGAGACCTTTCTCACCAGCACGCTAGGCAAGGGTGTCGTCCGCGCCAAGGACACACCGAATTTCATCGCCAACCGCGTCGGCATTTTCGGCATGCTGGCGACGATCCACGAGGCGGAGAAATTCGGCCTGGGCTACGACGTCGTCGACGACCTGACGGGATCCAACCTTGGGCGTGCCAAGAGCGCGACGTTTCGCACTGCGGACGTCGTTGGCCTTGACACGATGGCGCACGTGATCAAGACCATGCAGGACACGCTCAAGCCCGAGATCGATCCGTTCGCAAAGTACTTCGCGACGCCCGCAGTGCTGAAGGGTCTGATCGAAAAGGGCGCCCTCGGGCAGAAGACGGGTGCCGGGTTTTATCGCAAGGACGGCAAGGTCATCAAGGTACTCGACCCGAAACGCGGTGAGTACGTCGAGAGCCAGGGCAAGGCCGACGAGCTGGTGGTGCGCATCCTGAAGAAAAAGGATCCCGCAGAACGCCTGCGCCTGCTGCGCGAGACCAAACATCCGCAGGCGCAGTTCCTGTGGTCGATCTTCCGCGATGGTTTTCACTACATCGCGGTGCATCTCGAAGCGATCGCCGATACCGCGCGCGACGTCGACTTCGCGCTGCGTTGGGGCTTCGGCTGGAACACAGGTCCCTTCGAGAACTGGCAGGCGGCAGGATGGAAGCAAGTGGCCGATTGGGTACAGGCCGACATTGATTCGGGCGAGGCGCTGACGAAAGCGCCGTTGCCCAAGTGGGTCAGTGAGGGCCCGGTCGCGAAAGCGGGCGGTGTCCATACCGCGGCCGGCTCGTGGAGCCCGGCGCGCAAGAAGTTCGTGCCGCGCTCAGAACTGCCGGTGTATGCAAGGCAGATCTTTCGTGCACCGCTGATCGGCGAGGCGATGCCGGACGGTCGCACCGATGCCAACGGTGGTGGCAAGACCCTGTTCGAAGACGAGTCGTGCCGGATCTGGACCCTCAGCTCGGGACAGGGCGCCGAAGTCCTGGTGTTCTCGATCAAGACCAAGGTCCATGCGATCGGGCCTGGCGTCGCGGCAGGGTTGCTCAAGGCGATCGAACTCGCCGAAAGCCGTTATCGCGGACTCGTCGTGTGGTCGCCCGACGAGCCGTTTTCGGTCGGCGCCGATTTGCAGGCGATGCTGCCGCTGTTCATGTCGGGTGGCGTGAAAGCCATCGGGGCAGAAGAAAAGAAGCTACAGGATGTGCTGATGCGGCTGAAGTATGCGCAGGTGCCGACGATTTCTGTCGTAAGCGGCATGGCGCTTGGCGGCGGGTGCGAACTTGCGCTGCATAGCGCGAGGCGCGTCGTCAATCTGGAGAGTTACATCGGTCTGGTCGAAGTTGGCGTCGGGCTTATTCCCGGTGGCGGTGGCCTGAAGGAAGGCGCGCTGCGCGGCGCGATGGCGGCGCAGGCTGCGGGGATGACCGACGTGTTTCCATTCATCCGCAACTGGTTCATGAACGCGGCGATGGCCAAGGTTTCGACGTCCGCGCTCGAAGCGAAGGCGATGGGATACCTGTTGCCGAACGACACCGTGGTCTTCAATCGTTACGAAATGCTGTGGACCGCGATCGGCGAGGCGTTCGCGATGCACGCCACTGGTTATCGGCCGCCACTGCGCCCGCAAGGGTTCCCGGTGGCCGGCCGCTCGGGCGTGGCGACCATCAAAGGCCAGCTTGTCAACATGCGCGACGGTGGTTTCATCAGTGCGCATGACTTCTTCATCGCAAGCTGCATCGCAGAGGTGATGTGTGGTGGCGATGTCGAAGCGGGTTCGCTGGTCGACGAACAATGGCTGCTCGACCTAGAGCGCAAGTACTTCATGCAGCTGGTCACGCACCCGAAGTCGCAGGAACGCATGATGGGAATGATGCAATCCGGCAAGCCCGTGCGGAACTAGCGTTCCGCACGGGCTCGCCGGCCTGCCGGAAGGTGGAGGAACGAGGGGGCTGGGCTGGCCCCCTCGAGCTCCCCCAGCCATGTTAGGAATCGAGGAGAAACGAATGACACGCCAAGTTCAAGATGCTTACATCGTCGCCGCCACGCGCACGCCTATCGGCAAGGCGCCCAAGGGTGTGTTTCGTAATACTCGGCCCGACGACTTGTTGATTGCCGCGTTGCGCGGCGCGCTCGCGCAGGTGCCCAGCCTCGATCCGAAGGTGATCGAAGACGCGATCATCGGTTGCGCAATGCCGGAGGCGGAACAGGGGCTGAACGTCGCCCGCATCGCGGTGCTGCTTGCCGGTCTGCCGAACTCGGTCGCCGGGGTTACGGTCAATCGTTTTTGTGCCTCGGGCCTGACCGCAGTGCAGATGGCGGCGGACCGCATCCGCGTCGGCGAAGCCGACGTGATGATTGCCGGCGGCACCGAGTCGATGAGCATGGTGCCGATGACGGGCAACAAACCGTCTTTCAACGCGCGCGTCTTCGAACGCGACGAAAACGTCGGCATCGCCTACGGCATGGGGCTGACTGCGGAGAAGGTTGCAACTCAATGGAAGGTTTCGCGCGAGATGCAGGATGAATTCGCGCTCGGTTCGCACCAGAAAGCGATCGCGGCGCAGAAAGCCGGCGAGTTCCGCGATGAGACCACGGCAATCGACGTGCTCGAGAAGTTCGCCAATCTTTCGTCGCACGAACTGGACGTCAAGACCCGCAAGATTGAACTCGACGAAGGCCCGCGCGCCGATTCCACCCTCGAAGCGCTGGCGAAACTGCGGCCCGTATTCGCGGCCAAGGGCAGCGTGACCGCCGGCAACAGCTCGCAGACCTCCGATGGTGCGGGTGCACTCATCGTCGCAAGCGAAAAGGCGATCAAGCAGTTCAACCTCACGCCGCTCGCCCGTTTCGTCTCGTTCGCGATCCGTGGCGTTCCGCCGGAGATCATGGGTATCGGGCCGAAGGAAGCAATTCCGGTCGCGCTGCGTCTTGCCGGCTTGAAAGCCGAAGACATGGGATGGATCGAACTGAACGAGGCGTTTGCGGCACAAGCGCTTGCGGTTATCAACGATCTTGGGCTTGACCGCGGCAAGGTCAACCCGATGGGCGGTGCGATTGCACTCGGCCATCCGCTCGGAGCGACCGGTGCCATCCGCTCTGCAACCGTGGTGCATGGCCTCCGTCGCCGCAACCTGAAGTACGGCATGGTGACGATGTGTGTCGGCACCGGCATGGGCGCTGCGGGCATCTTCGAGCGGGTCTAGATGGATGCCGCCCGTCTCATGTCGCGACCTGCCACCATCACAACGATCGACGGCTTCGACCTCGCAGGGCAGACATTCGGCGATGCCGCGTCATGCCGCGCCGGCGTGCTGCTGGTCGGCGCGATGGGCGTCGACCAGCAGTACTACAGCGCATTTGCCGATTGGCTCGCGGGTCAGGGATTCTTTGTGGTCACGTTCGACTACCGCGGCATGGGCGATTCGCGCCCGCTGCGTTTCCGGGAATCACTGCGCGGCTTCGATGCCGACGTGAGCACCTGGGCCACGCGGGATGTTCCCGCGGCGGTCGACTTCCTTGCCGAACGCATCGGCAGTAAACCTCTGCTCTGGCTCGGACACAGCCTGGGCGGCCAAATCCTCGGCCAGGTGCCGAACCGCGATCGTGTGACGGCGATGGTCACGGTGGCCACGGGCAGCGGCTACTGGGTGCAAAACGCTTGGCGGCTGCGCCTGCTCGCGTGCTGGCTGTGGTTCGTAGTGGCACCCGTGGCAACGCGTCTCGCGGGTTACTTCCCTGGGCGGCGCTTGAAGAAAGTGGGCGATCTTCCAGCCGGGGTCATGCAGCAGTGGCGCGCCTGGTGCCTGAACCGCGACTACTGCATCGGCGTGCTGGGACCCGACATGCGTGCGCAGTACGCGCGCATCACAACGCCGATCCTCTCGTTGTCCTTCACGGATGACGAGTTCATGTCGCTCATCAACACCGAGTCGATGCACGGCTTCTATGCCGCCGCGCCGCGCGAGATGCGCCGCATCGCGCCACGCGACATCGGTGCTCGCAGCATCGGCCATTTCGGCTTTTTCCGCCGGCGTCACGCCGAGCGCCTGTGGCCGCAAGCGGCTGCATGGCTCGGACGCTTCGCGCATTGAAAGGATCGGACATGAGCATCAAGACGGAAACCGCCAATGGAATCGCCCGGGTCGAGATCGCGCGGCCGGAAAAGAAAAACGCCATTACGGTGGCTATGTACCAGCAGCTTGCCGATGCGCTTACGGCGGCCAACGCGGACAGTCAGGTCAGAGCCATCGTGATCCACGGCCAACCTGAGATCTTTACCGCCGGCAACGATCTGGAAGATTTCATGGCGCACGCGACTCGCGAGCATGGTCCGGACGCGCCCGTGTTCAAGTTCCAGCGCGCGCTAAGCGGGTCTGAAAAACCTGTCATCGCCGCGGTAAACGGCGCCGCTGTTGGCATCGGCACCACGATGCTCATGCATTGCGATCTCGTTTATTGCGGCGACAGCGCGATGTTTTCGATGCCGTTCGTGAGCCTGGGCCTTTGCCCCGAGTTCGCGTCCAGCCTGCTTGTGCCGCTCGCCGCCGGTTATCACCGTGCCGCGGAGAAGTTGCTGCTGTCCGAGCCGATTTCGGCGGAAGAGGCGGTCGAGATGCGCCTCGTCAATCGCATCTTGCCGCCGGGTGAAGTGCTCGCTTTTGCCAAACGCCAGGCCGCGCGGTTCACGCAGCTTCCACCTTCGTCGGTGCGCGAAACCAAACGTCTGCTGCGAGCCAACTGGAAGACGGTGATCGAGAAGACGAACCTCGAAGAGAGCCAATCGTTCGGCAGGATGCTTTCCAGCCCGGAAGCGAAAGAAGCGTTCACCGCGTTCTTCGAACGCCGCAAGCCCGACTTTTCGCGCTTCAACTGACGCGCCGGAGTTGCGATGAAACTGCGCCCTGACGTGACCGTGGAGCGCTTGCGCGAACGTGCAAAGATCGGCCTGCCGTATCTGGTCGGTCTGCAGGTTGTCGAATTGCGGGAAAACTCGCTGCTGATGCGTCTTGCGCTGCGACCCGAAGTTCTGGCGCCGAACGGGTATCTGCATGCCGCAACAGTCGTTGCATTGGCAGATACGTGCTGCGGGTTCGCCTGCGCCGCGCACCTGCCGGAAGGCGCGGTCAACTTCACGACGATCGAGCTGAAGGCCAATTTCCTTGGTACCGCGACCGACGGCACCATCGAAACCGAAGCCGTGGCTGCACACCTGGGTCGCAACACTCACGTGTGGGATGCGCCGGTGCGGCACATCGAGCTGGGGAAAACGATCGCGCTGTTCCGTTGCACTCAGATGGTGCTCTGGCCGCGCAAGTAGTGATCGCGTCTCGCCAAACCCCCTCTCCCCTTCCCCCTCTCCCGCAAGGGGAGAGAGGGAAGGGACAGCGGCGCCTTACGCCGTGACCCAAATGCTGGTCCACGCTGCAAGAATCGCTCTCGCTCCGCTTCTGTACGCGCAGGCGCGGCGCCTGCGCGCGATCGCGCTGCAATTGCCGGAGCCACCCGGTGCGCGAGCGGGTATCGAAGGCCGGGGCGATTTGCGCCTGCGTGTGCTCATTGCAGGCGATTCGAGTGCGGCGGGTGTCGGCGCCGATACGCAGGACGAAGCTCTCGCGCGGCCGCTGGCACGCGATCTGGCGCAGCGCCTCGAGGGAGCGATCAGCTGGCAACTCATGGCAAGAACCGGGCTGACCTCCGAAGCATTGTTTGATCTCTTGCGCGAGCAAGATCCGGCACCAGCCGATGTTGCGGTGGTCGTGGTCGGTGTCAACGATCTGACCAGCGAGGTGCCGTTAGGTCGCGCGCTGAAGTGGCGGCACGCCATTGCCGACTTCTTGCGCGCGCGCATCGAAGTGAAGCAGGTGCTGTTCGCCTCCATGCCGGAGATGCAGCACTTCCCGCTGATCCCGCAGCCGCTTGCCTGGTACGCAGGGAAACACGCACGGCGCAACAACCTCGCGCAGGCGCGCTGGGCGCACTCAGTGCCCAACGTTTCTCACGTCGATCTGGACGGATTGACGCGCGCGGAGTGGATGGCGCGCGACGGCTACCATCCGGCGCCCCAGCTTTATGCGCAGGTGGCAGCCCGCATCGGCGCTGCGATCTGCGCTCGTTTGCCACGCGGCTAACATGCAACCAGGCACGAGGAGACAACAGTGAATCTCAAAGGGAAGACACTCTTCATCTCGGGCGGCTCGCGCGGTATCGGGCTCGAGATCGCAAAACGCTGTGCGCGCGACGGCGCCAATGTGGTGATCGCGGCCAAGACGGTGGAAGAAAACCCGAAATTACCCGGCACCATCTACACCGCGGCCAAGGAAATCGAAGCGGCGGGTGGCAAGTGCCTGCCGTTGCAAGTCGACATCCGCGACGAACTGCAGGTGATCGAAGCTGCGAAGAAGGCGTCCGATCATTTCGGCAACCTCGACATCCTGGTAAACAACGCCAGTGCGATCAACCTGACCGCCACCGACGCCACGCCGATAAAACGCTTCGATCTGATGTTCGGCGTCAACGTGCGCGGCACCTACCTCTGCACACAGGCAACCCTGCCGTATCTGAAGAAGTCGGCCCAGGCAAAACGCAATCCGCACGTGCTCACGCTGTCGCCGCCGCTCAACATGACCCCGCGCTGGTTTGCGCCGCACGTTGCCTACACGATGGCCAAGTACGGCATGAGCATGTGCGTGCTCGGGCATGCAGAGGAGTTCCGGACCTATGGCATAGCGGTCAATGCGCTTTGGCCGCGCACGGTGATCCAGACTGCGGCATTGCAGATGATCCCTGGCGTCCGGCCCGAGCACTGCCGCAGTCCGGCCATCATGGCCGACGCTGCCTATGCCATCCTGACAGCGGAGGCCGCAACCACCACCGGCAACTTCTTCATCGATGAAGAGGTGCTCAAAAAGGCAGGTGTGACGGATTTCGGCGCCTATTCGGTCGTGCCGAATTCGACCCAGCTTTTGCCGGACCTGTTTTTGTAGCGGTCTTCGAACCTGAGCGGGCGCCACGCACCTCGCGCAGCGCGGCGTCGATGAGTGCGTCGAGCACCCAGCGCGACACCGCTTCCACCTCGCGGTCGCGCAGGCCCCACATGTCCTTGAGCACGACGTACGGCTCGATGCCGTACACGAGCGACAAAGCGCACAACAACCTCGCGTAACGCGCTGCACCCAGTTGCTGCAGCAGCGGATGCGCCGCACGGTGCAGGATCTGGGTGCGATGGCCGCGGCGGAACGGTTCTTCGGCCAGCACCGCCGCGCGCTCCATGGCCCAATGTTCGAGCGCCAGTTGCATTGCAGCGCGCAACTGCGGCTCGAACACCTTGAAACGAGGAAATGTCTGGTCGAACAGGTCGCGCAGGCGCGCCCTTCCGTCGGTGCGTGCCGAATCGAAGCGCCGCACCGGCCCCAGGCTTTCTTCGACCACGGCCGACACCAGCCGGCTGCGGCTGGGGAAGTAACGGTAGGCGGTCGCCCGTGACACCCCGGCATCGGCGGCGATTTCGGCGACGGATACCAATCCGCGCTGCTGCATGAGCCGCATCCCGCTGTCCAGCAGCTGGCGGTAGGTGCGCGCGCGCACGCCCGCTGCCGGGGGCGGCGGCGATGCCGACGCAAATCTGCGCGGGGATTTCCTCGACACGCTGTTGACGATTGCAAAAGGCGGTTGCTATGGTAGCTGCGCGTAGTGAGACGCGCGTCTCATTTTCGCCCGTGTGCCGCAAGCACGTGGTCGGCGCCGCTGGCCCATGCTTGCCATCGCGGCGCAACAACAGGTTGCCTCGAGCCGCCTGCCCGTACCCGATCGGGCATTCAAGGAGACAACGGGATGAAGGTGGCGACTTTCCGCTGGGGCGGACGGCGCACCGTCGGTTTGGTTTCGCGGGACGGCTCGGAATTGACGCCGCTTGCGATGGACGCGCGCGCGTCATCGGTGGGCGCGCTGGCCCTCATCGAAGACCTCGTCGCCGGCAAGCCGCCACCGCCTGCCGCCGGCCCGCGGCTTCCGGTAGCTGCGGTTGAACTCGAGGCGCCGCTGCCACGTCCGCGGCGCAATCTGTTTTGCGTCGGGCGCAACTATCGGTCGCACGCGCGCGAGCTCGCTTCCAGCGTCTTTGCCGACGTCGTCAAGCGCGAAGACGGCTGGCCCATAATCTTCACCAAGTTTCCGGAAACCGTTGTCGGCCCACGTGCGCCCATCGTTCTGCCGCGCGGCATCACCGAGCAGACCGACTACGAAGCCGAACTCGCCGTCGTCATCGGCCGCGGCGGCAGCAACATCCGCGCGGCGCGCGCAATGGAACACGTCTGGGGCTACACCATCGTCAACGACGTCAGCGCGCGCGACGTGCAGGTACGCCACACGCAGTGGGTGCTCGGCAAGTCGTTCGACACGTTCTGCCCGATGGGGCCGTGGCTGGTTGACGCCGAAGAAGTCGACGGCCGCGATACGCTGCTGCGCTGCTGGATCAACGGCGAGTTGCGCCAGGAGGCGCGCACCTCGGAGATGATCTTCGACATTCCGACGTTGATCGAAACCTGTTCACGCGGCATCACGCTTTATCCCGGCGACGTAATCGCCACCGGAACGCCGGCCGGCGTCGGCATGGGCCTGTCGCCGCCGCGCTGGTTGCACAAGGGCGACCAGGTGCGCATCGAGATCGAAGGCATCGGCGTGCTCGAAAACCCGGTTCATTGAGGAGGCCGCAACCATGGCCGACGTCCTCTTTTCCAACGTTCGTATCCTCGACGGTAGCGGCGCAGCAACCTATGCGGGCGAGGTGCTGGTGCAGGGCAACCGCATTCGCCGCGTTGCGCGTGCAAGCGCCGGAGCACGCACCCTTCCCGTGGCTGGCGTCACGGTGGTCGATGGTGCGGGCGCGACGCTGATGCCGGGGATGGTCGAGGCACACACGCATTTCTCGTGGAACGACCAGCCGGGACTCAATGCAATCCAGCGCATGCCCACCGAGGAACACATCCTATGGTGCGCGCACATCGCCGAGCGCTACTTGAATGCGGGTTGGACCTCGTGCGTCGGGGCGGCGACCGCCAAGCCGCGGCTCGACGTGGTGATTCGTAACGCGATCCAATCGGGTCAGATCGTCGGTCCACGTTATCTCGCTGCCAGCCAGGAGATCACGGTACCGGGCGGCCTTGGCGACGAAACGCTGCCGCACCTGCCATATCCGGAGTTCAGCTTCGGCGCGGTCGTCAACGGTCCGGCCGAGATGCGCAAGACCGTGCGGATGTTCCTGAAGTACGGCGTCGACACGATCAAGCTCAACCTCTCGGGCGAATACATCGCCGGATTGCCGGCGGAATTCACGCCGATGACCGATGAGGAGATTGCAGTGGCCGCGGCCGAGGCGCATATGCGCGGCAGACGCCTGGCGGCGCATGCGCGCTCGACCGAGTCGATCAAACAGTGCGTGCGCCATGGCATCGAACTCGTCTATCACGCCAGCTTCGCCGACGAAGAAGCGCTCGACATGCTGGAGGCGAACAAGCACAAGCACTTCGTCGCGCCCGGCATCGCATGGCTCATCAACACGTCGTATCACGCTTCCGAATGGGGTATCACACCCGAGGTGGCGAAGAACATGGGATACCACCGCGAGCTGGAGATCGC
>DASQAE010000741.1:0-3720 GCA_035635915.1 Burkholderiaceae bacterium
CTCCCTAGCCCCCGAGCGCGCGGCGACGTTCGCTTGTGCCGGCATCACCGCCTACGGCGCCATCAGCAAACTCAGCCCAATGACGGCGGACGATCACGTGGCCATCGTCGGCTGCGGCGGCGTGGGCATGACAGCCGTGGCGCTGTGTTCCGTGTTGTCGAAGGCACGCGTCGTCGCAATCGATCCGGATCCGGCCAAACGCGCTGCCGCGCTCGATCACGGCGCTGCGATGGCGTTCGACCCAGCTGCGCCGGACGCGCTAAAGACGATCGGAAAGGCCTGTGGCTTCAACGTCGCCGGCGCGGTGGACTTCGTCGGCAGCGAAACCAGCTCGTCGCTTGCGGTGAACCTGGTACGACGCACCGGCCAGGTGATCATCGTCGGCCTGTTCGGTGGCGAATTTCGCATGCCGCTGCCGATGTTCGCGTTGAAGTCGTTGCAGATCACAGGCTCCTACGTCGGCAGCCCGAACGATCTGCGCGAGTTGATGCGGCTGGCGCAACGCCTGACGCTGCCGCAGATTCCGCTCGACCTGCGGCCGCTCGCCAACGTGAACCAGGCGCTGCAGGACCTCGCGCAAGGTCGCGTCGTGGGACGAGTGGTGCTGCAGCCCTGATGGGTCAAACCACGGGTCGATCTACGGACGCGCACCCGTCGGGCACAACACGCCTTCAAGGATCGGGCGCGCGTAAACGTCGGCAACGTTGTCCACGGTCGCGCCAGGGAACCAGCGGTGCAGTTCGGCGGCGGCATTGACCGCCGCAAAAATCGCCCGTGCTGCGATGGCCGAGTCGAGCGGACGGATCGAACCGTCCATCATGCCGTCGACCACGAGGTTGGCCATGCGCTCGGTGAGCCGATACATCGTCTGGCGCACTTGATCGCGGTGCTCCTGATCGGGCAACGCGCTCAGAGCGGAAGTTCGCAACAGCGGCCCGCCGGCGGCGAGCTGGAACCGCACCAACGCGCGTGTCGCCGCGCATGTGCGTTGCCAGCCAGTCCCGCTGTCGGCTTCGGCCAGGCGCAATGCCTGGCGCACGACTGAGAACGTGCGCTCGAAACAGTCCGTGATCAGGTCGTGTTTGGTGTCGTGGTGGTGATAGAACGAGCCCTTGGTCACGTTGAGCGCGGCCGAGATCTTGTCGACCGACGCACCACGGTATCCCTGCTCGTTGACCAGCACGGTTGCTGCACACAAGAAAGCCTCCGACGTGCCGTCCGTCTCGGGCGCCAGGCGCCACGCGAGTTCACCGTCGCTCGCTTGCCACTTCGATCCCGTTGCGCCCAGACCATGCAGCAGGATGTCGCTGACCCGGTCGCCGATGCGCAGATACTCCTCGGCCTCGTAGCTCCCGATCCACGAGCGCACCCAGTGCGCGATCGACAACACGACGTGCGCGCGCGCGTTCAAATCGTCGCGCGTCAGGTGCGCGGTCTCCGTCCCCTTGAGCAGCCGGCGCACGCGGCGAAACATATCGGTGAAGGCCGCGAACACCCCCTCGGAGTCCGGGCCGGGCAGCGCGCGGATGTCGTTGAAGTTGACGAGCTGCGTGTGTCGACCCAGCTCGATGTCGGCGAGCAACTGCCCGTGGTTGCGGAAAAAACATTGCAGGCGTGCTGAGACGCTGGGCTGTTCGGCGGCTTCCTTGGCCAGCACGTCGAGGGCCGCAATCGAGCGCAGGAAACACGCTTGCGCGAGATCCTCTTTCTTGCGGTAGTAGTACGTGACGCTGTTGGTGACAAGGCCAACGCTGGCAGCAATGCTGGTCAGGGTCGCGCCCTTGACGCCCTGGGTATTGAACAGCCGGGCGGCTGCGTCCAGCAGCGCCTCGCGCTTCTCGTGATAACGCGCGGTCGGCAGACTCTGTTCGGGGGAAACGGTCATTGGAGCAGCGCTCTTGCTGCGAGCGAAGCGAAGGATTCAAGCACGGTAATCGGGTGCATGGGCTCAACCACCCAACGGCAACGGGGTTTCTGTTGCCGGCGTACATCGAGTGCCGAGACCGGCTCGGCGCAAATCACGAGGCTCGGTTCCAGCGAGAGCGCGCGCAATGCCATGCGCTGGCGCTGACCGCCGGAGAGCGTCGGCACCCGACGCAGCAAGTACGTGCGCATCGGCTCAGGCACGCAGGACCCGCGGTGGCCATACCAGGATTTCGGCCGTCAGCCTTGCGAGGTGCATGCGTTTTTTCGCCAACGGAGTTGCGGAGCGCATCATATGTGCCAATTCCTCCAGTGCGAACAAAACGTTTACGTGCGCCGCACCAAAGGCGTCTGGACCGATATCGCCCATACTCGGCATACTCAGGCTTCTAACCCCGGCCAGCGGAGCGCGGAGGAGACCATGAACTTCACACTGTCCGAGCGACAGGTGTACTGGCGCGATCGCGTCGTCGCCTTCATGAACCAACACATCTACCCGGCCGTACCCGTCTATGCCGAGCAGATGAAGGCCTTCGGCGAAAACCGCTGGCAGGTGGTGCCGATCCTGGAGGAGCTCAAAGCCAAGGCGCGCGCGGCTGGTTTGTGGAATCTGTTCCTGCCGCGTGATTCGGTGCCTGAGGGCAGCCCGTATGCCGGCGCCGGGTTGACCAACCTGGAGTACGCGGTGTGTGCCGAAGAGATGGGGCGCGTGGGTTTTGCCTCCGAGGTATTCAATTGTTCGGCGCCCGATACCGGCAACATGGAGGTGTTGATCCGTTATGGGACCGAGGCGCAGCAGGCGCAGTGGTTGCGTCCACTGATGGACGGCGCGATCCGCTCGGCCTTCCTGATGACCGAGCCGGATGTGGCGTCGTCCGACGCCACCAACATCCAGACCACGATCGAACGCCAGGGCGATCACTACGTCATCAACGGCCACAAGTGGTGGTCGACTGGTGTCGGCGATCCGCGCTGCAAGATCGCGATCGTGATGGGCAAGACCGATCCGGAGGCGCCGCGCCACTCGCAGCAATCGCAAATCCTGGTTCCGTTGGATGCGCCCGGGGTCGAGGTGGTGCGCATGCTGCCCGTGTTCGGTTTCGACGACGCGCCGCATGGCCATGCCGAGGTCGTGCTGCGCAATGTCCGGGTCCCGGCGTCAAACCTGCTGCTGGGCGAGGGACGCGGTTTCGAGATCGCGCAGGGCCGATTGGGCCCGGGGCGGATCCATCACTGCATGCGAACCATCGGCAGCGCCGAAGTCGCGCTGGAGAAGATGGTGCGGCGCTTGCTGTCGCGCGTGGCTTTCGGCAAGCGCATCTCCGAGCAGTCGACCTGGGAGCAACGCGTGGCCGAGGCGCGCATCGATATCGAAATGACGCGGCTGCTGTGCCTGAAAGCCGCCGACATGATGGACAAGGTCGGCAACAAGGTCGCACAACCGGAGATCGCGATGATCAAGGTGGCCGCGCCGCGCATGGCCTTGCGCATCATCGATGATGCGATCCAGGCTCACGGCGGTGGCGGCGTGACGACCGATTTTGGGTTGGCCAGGCAGTACGCCAGCATGCGTACGATGCGGCTGGCGGACGGACCGGATGAAGTTCATAACCGGGCGATCGCGCGCATGGAATACGGCCGTTATCCGAGCTAGTTACGTCGAGGAGGAAAAGATGTCGGCGCTGTTTTCTCTGTCCGGCAAGGTAGCGGTCATCACCGGGTCGTCACGCGGCATCGGCAAGGCGATCGCGGAGCGCATGGCCGAGGCCGGTGCGCGCGTGGTGATCTCCTCGCGCA
>DASQAE010000742.1:0-1952 GCA_035635915.1 Burkholderiaceae bacterium
CTTCATCGCGGCGGTGTTGGAACGTGCACTGGCCGCGCGGTATCCTCGCCCGAGCGAGTGAAATCCACTGGAGTGTTCGTGCTGCTGACAACGAATGCGCGCGGCGTTTTTCCGATTGCTCCGACACCGTTTTTCGATGACGGCAGGATCGACACCGCGTCGATCGATCGACTGATCGATTTTTACCTCGGCTGCGGCGCCACCGGTGTCACGGTGCTGGGACAACTCGGCGAGGCGCCCAAGCTGTCGCACGATGAGAGCGTCGCGATCGCGACACAGGTGATTCGCGGTGCCGGGGAACTGCCGATCGTGGTCGGTGTTTCCGCGCCGGGGTTCGCCGCCATGCGAGCGCTGACGCACGATGTCATGGCGCGCGGCGCGGCGGGCGTGATGATCGCGCCGCCGAACACGCTGCGCACCGACGATCAGATCGCGGGTTATTACGCCCAGGCTGCGCAGGCGATCGGCGCCGACGTGCCGTTCGTGATCCAGGACTATCCGCTGACTTTCTCGGTGCAGATGACACCCGCCGTGATCCGGCGCATCGTTGCCGAGAATCCGTCGTGCGTGATGCTCAAGCACGAGGACTGGCCCGGCCTGGAAAAAATCTCGACCCTGCGCGGTTACGAACGCGACGGATCGATGCGCCATATCGCCATCCTCTGCGGCAACGGCGGTCTTTTCCTCGACTACGAGATGGAGCGCGGCGCCGACGGCGCCAACACGGGCTACTGCTTCCCCGACATGTTGTGCGACGTGGTCCGGCTCTCTGCGGCAGGAGAGCGCGCCGCTGCGCACGACCTGTTCGATGCCCACCTTCCGTTGCTGCGTTACGAACAGCAGCCCGGAGTCGGCCTGGCCGTGCGCAAGTACGTGATGCGGCGGCGCGGCCTGCTCGCGTCGGATGCGCAACGCAAACCGGGCGGCGCGCTGTCGCCGACAGCGCGGGCTGAAGTCGACTACCTGCTGGATCGTCTCGCACGCCACGATCGCCGCGCGCGCCTCGAGTAAGTTCCCTCCCCCGCTTGCGGGGGAGGGCCAGGGTGGGGGCTGGACAGGCACTCGCTTGCTACGAACGGAGGTGTGATCGAAATGGCGACACCATTGCGCGGCATCCGCGTCCTCGATCTCACCAACGTGCTGGCCGGCCCGTTCTGTTGTCACCAGCTTGCGCACCTGGGCGCGGACGTGATTAAAGTGGAAACGCCCGGCACCGGCGATCTTGCGCGCCAGCTCGGCGCCGACGCGCAATTGAATCGAACGCTGATGGGCGTGTCGTTCCTGGCGCAGAACCCGGGCAAACGCTCGATCACGGTCAACTTGAAGAGCGAGCGCGGCAAGGAAGTGTTGCGCAAGCTGGTTGGAGCCAGCCAGGTGCTGGTCGAGAACTTCCGCCCTGGCGTGATGGACCGGCTCGGCATCGGCTTCAAGGATTTGCGCGCGCACAACCCCACGCTCATCTACTGCGCGATCTCCGGGTTCGGCCAGGACGGTCCGTTGCGCGACCTGCCCGCCTACGATCAGATCATCCAGGGCATGTCGGGGGTGATGAGCATCACCGGCAGTCCACAGACAGCGCCGCTGCGCGTCGGGTATCCGGTGGCAGACACGATCGGCGGCATCACCGCCGCCTTCGCCATCGCGGCGGCGCTTGCCGATCGCCGTCGCAGCGAAGGAACCTTCATCGACGTTTCGATGCTCGAGGCGTCGATGGCAACGATGGGTTGGGCGGTGTCGAATCACCTGATCGCAAACAAGGATCCGGCGCCGATGGGCAACGACAACGTCACGGCGAGTCCCTCCGGGACCTTCCGCACCGGACATGGCCTGCTCAATATCGCCGCCAACAAACAGGAGCAGTACGAAGCCGTCTGTCGTGTGATCGGACGCGAGGATCTGATCGACGATCCGCGTTTCTCCGAGCGCGAGAAGCGCCTGGAAAACCGGGTCGA
>DASQAE010000743.1:0-3113 GCA_035635915.1 Burkholderiaceae bacterium
ACGAGGCGGATCGCTCCTGAGACCGGTGGTGCGCCTTACCGCGCGACTACCGCTATTCCCCGAAACTGCCGTGCGCTTGGCGCGGCATCCGGTCGTGCGTAATGCTGTGGACTGAAACGATGTAGCAGCTCGGCTTCGCGCGCGCGGGCCAGTTCCAGGTTCGCGGTTTTTACATGCCCGAATCCGCGCATGCTCAATGGCAGCGCGGCGATCTGCGCGGCCAGTGCTTGATTGACCGGCGTCAGGTCGTGCAACAGCCTCTCCGCGAGGTGATCGAACTGCTCGATCAACGCGCGCTCCACGCGCCGCTCCTTGGTGTATCCGAACACGTCGAGCACCGTGCCGCGCAACACCTTGCCGCGTGCCAACCACTTCATTACCGGCAGTACCCAGGATCCGACGCGAATTTTTACGGGCGGCCGGCCACGCCGGGTTCGTGCGAACAGCGGCGGCGCGAGGTGAAACTCGAGCTTCAGGTCGCCCTCGAAATTTTCGCCGAGCCAGCGGGCGAACTGACCATCGCTGAAGAGACGTGCAACCTCGTACTCGTCCTTGTAGCTCATCAGCTTCAGCCAGCTGCGCGCCGCATTGTGGGTGAGCGGCAGTGTCGTGTCGCCGCCGGGCAGGGCGGTTTCGCGCGTGCGGATCGCACGCACTCGTTGTTCGAACCGCTGCGCCCAAGCGGCGTTCTGGTACGCGGTCAGGTGGTTGACGCCACGTTCGATCAACGCGTCGAGCGGTTCGCTCACCGCCTCATCGGGGAACCCGGCAACCGGACTGCCGCACAGTCGCTGCAGGCCTGCGGGATCCGCCGCAGCAACGCGGCCAAGCGCGAACGCGGTCTGGTTCTGCTCGATCTCGACGCCGTTCAGCTCAAGCGCGCGCAACACCGCTTCCTGGCTCACCGGAACGAGCCCGCGCTGCCAGGCGTAACCGAGCGTGAGGACATTCGCAGTCGCAGTGGCGCCGAGAAACCCCTCGGCAAGCGCTTGCGCGTCGAACGTTTCGACCTGTTCGTCGCCGGCGGCGAAGCGCAGTTTCTCGAGCAGCAGATCGGTTCTTGCGCGCGTGTCGGGGTTGCGCAGCGTTCCGCCGACCGGCGTCTCATGCAGGTTCGCCAGCACGCGGGTGCGCCCGCGGCGCGCGGTTTGCAACACGTCGGAGGACGCACCAACGACCAGGTCGCAGGCAAGAACCGCATCGGCCTGCTGGGTGTCGCTACGCACCTGATTCAGATGTTGCGGCAGATCCGCCAGGCGCACGTAGCTCAACACCGATCCGCCCTTTTGCGCGAACCCCATGAAGTCGAGCACGCTCGCCGACTTGCCTTCCAGGTGCGCGGCCATCGCGATCACCGCACCTACCGTGACTACTCCGGTGCCGCCGACGCCCGTGACGAGCACGTCATAAGGCCCGGTCCAGGCGTGTTGCGCGGGTCGCGGCAGATTCGCCACAAGGCGCGTCAGGGCGCCGTCCCTGGAGGCAATCTGGCGGTGCTTCTCGCGCGGGGTTGCCCCGCTGACGCCGACAAAACTCGGGCAGAAGCCTTGCACGCACGAGTAGTCCCGGTTGCAGCTTGTCTGATCGATCTTGCGCTTGCGGCCAAACGCCGTGTCGTGCGGCACGACGGCGACACAGTTGCTCTGTTTGGTGCAGTCACCACAACCCTCACACACGGCCTCGTTTATGACCATGCGCTTGGGCGGATCGAGCAGTTCGCCCCGCTTGCGACGGCGGCGCTTCTCGGCGGCGCAGGTTTGGTCGTAGATCAGGACCGTCACGCCAGCCATGTCGCGCAAACGTCGCTGCACTGGGTCGAGCTGGCTGCGATCGTGAAACTCGGTTCCAACCGGAAAACGCGCACGCATCCGGTCGTACTTGCGAATGTCGTCGCTCAGAACCACGATCTGGCGAACACCTTCCGCATCAACCTGGCGTGCGATCGCGTCGACGCTGAGCACGCCATCGACAGGTTGACCGCCGGTCATCGCGACCGCGTCGTTGTAGAGAATCTTGTACGTGATCGTCGCTTGGGCGGCGACCGCCTGCCTGATCGCCAGGTACCCGGAGTGGTAATACGTGCCATCGCCGAGGTTCTGGAACACGTGCGGCGTGCGTGTGAACATCGAATGCGAGATCCAGTCCACACCTTCGCCGCCCATCTGGATCAACCCCGAGGTGGCGCGGTCCATCCAGTTCGCCATGAAGTGACAGCCGATGCCGGCGCGTGCTGTTGAACCGGCTGGGACGTTGGTGCTGGTGTTGTGCGGGCAGCCGGCACAGAAGTAGGGCAGGCGTTTGAGCGAGTCGGTTTCGTTACTCAGCAGTTCCGGGGCCGTGAAGTCGCTGGCTTGGCGCAGATGCTGGTCGAACGCGCCGGGGAAGTGTTGGCTCAGCCAGTGCGCGACAAGCCCGATCAGCCGCGAGGGCCGCAACTCGCCGACTGACGCAACCAGTGCCCGGCCGGCGCGATCGTGTTTGCCGACCAGCGCCGGGCGCGCCTCGGCGGGCGCGTTGTAGAACAGATCGCGCAGCTGCGACTCGACGACCGCACCTTTCTCCTCGATCACAAGAATTTCTCGCAGCCCGGTCGCGAACGCGTTGATGCGCGTGCGTTCGAGCGGAAAGCTGAGGCCCACCTTGTAGAGGCGCACGCCTGCGGCGGCCAGCGCTTGCGGTGTGATCGCCATGCGGCGCAACACTTCCATCAGGTCATGGTGCGCTTTGCCACAAGTGACGATGCCGACGGTTGCGCGCGGACTATCGATCACACAGCGGTCGATGCTGTTGACGCGTGCGAATGCCGCGACCGCGTCCAGCTTGTCGGCGAGTCGCGATTCGATGCGCAACGAAGGAAAGTCGGGCCAGCGGTAGTGCAATCCATCGGCAGGCGCGCGGTGCCCGGTCACGGTGCGGACCGCGTCGGCATCGCTCCACGTGTCGATGCGCGCGTTGAGCGCATCGAGGTCGACCGTCGCGCCGCTTTCGACCACTTCCGATAACGCGGCCAGGCCGACCCACGCGCCCGAGTAGCGCGACAGCTCGTAGCCGTACAGGCCGAACTCGAGCATCTCTGCGACGCTTGCCGGTTGCACGATCGGCATGCCCCAGGC
>DASQAE010000744.1:0-1864 GCA_035635915.1 Burkholderiaceae bacterium
GTATGGGCGCGTGCCGCAATTGGTCGATCACGTGCACCTGCCGGTGCAGGCCGGCTCCGACCGCGTGCTGGCTGCGATGAAACGCGGTTACACCGTGCTCGAGTACAAGTCGATCATCCGCCGCTTGCGCGCAGCACGCCCGAACATCTCGATTTCGTCCGACTTCATTGTCGGATTCCCGGGCGAGACCGAAGCAGATTTCGAGAAGACCATGGCACTGATCGAGGAGATCGGTTTTGACGCCAGCTTCTCATTTGTCTACAGCCGCAGACCCGGCACGCCGGCCGCCGACCTGCACGACGACACGTCGGAGGACGTCAAACTTGCGCGGCTGCAGCGGCTGCAAGCCGCGGTCAATCGGCGCGCAGCGGAAATCAGCGCCTCGATGGTTGGAAGCCGGCAGCGGATCCTGGTCGAAGGCCCGTCAAAGCGCGACCTGCAGGAGTTGAGTGGCCGCACCGAAAACAACCGAATCGTCAACTTCGCAGCCCCGGCAGCACTCGTGGGACAGATGATCGAAGTGGAAATCACGCAAGCATTTCCACATTCGCTGCGCGGCCGATTCGGGAGTGAAGTGCGCGCAACCGTGCAGGCGGCCTGACGGCGTGGCCAAGCGATCGGCGGCAACGGGCAACGTCGTGCTGTCGTACTCGGCTGATGCCGGCAACGAGCAGCTCGCGAACGTCACCGGCTCGCTCGACGGCAACCTGCGGCAGATCGAAAACGAGCTCGAGGTTTCGATCAAACGCCGCGGCCATCAGTTCAAGATCGCAGGCAGGCAGGCACGGGCGCGCGAGGCCATCGCAGTACTCGAACACTTCTTGCAGCGCGCGGACCGGCCGATCAGCGTCGACGACATCCAGTTGCACTTCGTGGCCAAAGGGGATGCGCCACACGAGCGCGCACCTCAAGCCGAGGGGACCACGGACGAAGCGTTGCCACAGTTGCATACGCGCAGGCGCGATCTGTACGGACGCACGCCGCGCCAGCGTGAATACATCGAAGCAATCCTTGCGCATGACATCGCCTTTTCGATCGGCCCGGCCGGGACGGGCAAAACCTATCTCGCCGTCGCATGCGCTGTCGATGCGCTCGAGCGCGATGCGGTCGAGCGCATCGTGCTCACGCGCCCTGCCGTCGAGGCCGGCGAACGGCTCGGTTTCCTGCCCGGCGACCTTGCGCAGAAGGTCGACCCTTATCTGCGGCCGCTTTACGACGCGCTGTTCGATCTGCTGGGTTTCGACAAGACGCAGCGCCTGCTCGAGCGCCAGACCATCGAGATTGCGCCGCTCGCCTACATGCGCGGGCGCACGCTCAACCAGGCGTTCGTGATTCTCGACGAGGCGCAGAACACCACACCCGAGCAGATGAAAATGTTCCTCACCCGCATCGGCTTCGGCAGCCGCGCGGTCGTGACCGGCGACGTGACCCAGATCGATTTGCCGCACGGAACCTCGAGCGGGCTGATTCGGGCGCAGCACATCCTGCAGGAGGTGCGTGGTATCTCGTTCACCTATTTCACGGCTGCCGACGTAGTGCGTCATCCGCTCGTTGCGCGGATCGTGGAAGCGTACGAGCGCGCGGAAAAGCACGATCCGCTGGCGCCGCGGCGCGGCCGCGAGCGACGCTCCGACACGTGACCGCGAAAACGGAGCGAGCCGCGCGCGCAGTACCGCGCGCCGCAGCGCGTCCGCGCCGCCTTCAGCTTTCGATCCAGGGCGCGGCGGCGTTTCCTGCTCTGCCGTCGCGGTCGACCTTGCGGCGCTGGGCGACTCTTGCGCTCGAGCGCGACGCCGTCATCGTGTTGCGCTTTGTGGGGACGACCGAAGGGCGCAGGTTGAATCGCGAGTTCCGCGGTCAGGAT
>DASQAE010000745.1:0-5776 GCA_035635915.1 Burkholderiaceae bacterium
GTTCCTCGACGCTTGCGGGGCCGCGGTGCGGATCGAGCCGATCTGCATTTGCAAGATGCGTCATCAACGCGTCGATGCGCACGTGGGCCAGCGCCTCGAGGCGCGCCCGTATGGCGTGCGCCTGCACCGCATCGTCGAACCCGAGACGGTTCATGCCGGTGTTGAGCTTCAGGTAGACGCCAATCGGTTCTCCGCGTGCGGAATGCTGCTCGAGCATCTTCACCTGGTCGGCGTGATGGACCACAACTGTCAGCCCGAGCCGTTCGACGACCGCAAGATCCTTCGGTTCGAAAAAACCTTCAAGCAGGAGGATCGGTTTGATCCATCCGGCAGCACGCGCGCGCTGCGCCTCATCGAGGTCGAGCAGCGCGAGGCCATCGGCCAACTGAAACGCCTGCACCGCGGTTTCGATACCGTGCCCATACGCGTTGGCTTTCACCACAGCCCACACATGGCGGGTTGCGGCATGCCGACGTGCAACACTCAGGTTGTGCTGCAACGCGGACAGATCGATCGTGGCGCGGATCGGACGAGGCATCGGCGTGACGTGTCCAGAGCGTGAAGAATACCGGCGCGCGCGCCGCCACCATCAGCGAGCAGCGAAATTACCGTGATATAACGGCCGCCAGCCTGCGTCCATCGAGCTCCAGCGGGCTCTACTTAAGGCGCACCCCCGACCAGCAATGAACCGCGGCTTCTACACCATCATGGCCGCGCAGTTCTTCTCGTCGCTGGCCGACAACGCTTTGTTGATCGCGGCCATCGCACTTCTGCGCGACATTCGCGCGCCCGAGTGGATGACGCCGATGCTCAAGCTGTTTTTTTTCGTTTCTTACGTTGCCCTGGCGGCGTTCGTCGGCGCTTTCGCCGACTCGATGCCAAAGGGCCGGGTGATGTTCATCACCAACCTGGTGAAGATCGTCGGCTGCGCCTTGATGTTCCTCAGCGTTCACCCGTTGATCGCATACGCCGCGGTGGGCGTTGGTGCCGCGGCGTATTCGCCCGCCAAGTACGGCATCCTTACCGAGCTGCTGCCGCCGGAAAAACTTGTGATCGCGAATGGCTGGATCGAAGGACTGACCGTCGGTTCGATCATCCTGGGATTCGTCGTCGGCGGTGTGCTGGTGTCGCCGCGCGTGGCGGCGATGTTGCTTGCGTTCGACTTTCCTGTCATCGACTTCGACGTCGACACCGCGGGTGAGGCAGCCATTGCCGTCATTGCCGCCATCTACGCGATCGGGGCCGCTATCAACCTCGGCATTCCTGACACCGGGGCGCGCTACCCACGTCAACCGCGTCAGCCGCAGAAGCTGCTGGCCGACTTTGCGCACTGTGTAGCGACCTTGTGGCGCGACAAGCTGGGGCAGATCTCGCTGGCGGTCACGACATTGTTCTGGGGTGCAGGCGCGACGCTGCAGTTCATCATTCTCAAGTGGTGCGAGCAAGTGCTCGGCATGTCGCTCTCGCAGGGCGCGATCATGCAAGCCGTGGTTGCGATCGGCATCGCGATCGGTTCGGTCTGGGCAGGTGCACGTGTGAGCTTGAAGCGATCGCTCTCGGTGTTGCCGGTCGGAGTGGCGATGGGGCTTGTGGTGATGAGCCTTGCGTTCATCGACTTTTCGCATGTCCCTGCAGGTGGCGTCATTGTCGGCGCACTCACCATCACCTATGCACAGATTCTCGCGGGTATCCTGATGATCATCGTGGGCGCGATGGCGGGATTTTTCGTCGTGCCGATGAACGCGCTGCTGCAGCATCGCGGTTATGTCCTGCTCTCCGCCGGTCATTCGATCGCGGTGCAAAACTTCAACGAGAATCTCAGCATTCTCGTGATGCTGGGTGGCTACGCCATTCTCATCTGGCTCAAACTGAGCATCGGCGTGATCATCGTTGCCTTCGGTCTGTTCGTGGCTGGAACGATGTATGCGGTGATCCTGCGCCACCGCTACAACCAGCGTTTGTTCGACTCAACCGCGCTGATCGGGCAACCTCGCGAACATCGCCCGGGGCAGGCTCCACCGTAAGGCGCAGCGTCGGCTCAGGCGCTGCTGCGCTCGTAGACGTCGCGCGCCAGGCAAAGGTCGGCCCAGGATTTGGCCTTGTCGGCCAGATTGCGCAGCAGATACGCCGGGTGATACGTAACGACAATCGGCACCTTGCGTCCTGCGACATCGATGTGGTGAACACGGCCGCGCAAGCTCGCAATCGTCGCATCGGTGTGCAAGAGCGACTGCGCCGCGAAACGGCCCATCACGACCACGACCCGCGGCTGTACCAGTTGCACCTGGCGCAGCAGGAAGGGCTCGCACAGCGCGACCTCGGTGGGTTCCGGATTGCGGTTGCCCGGCGGGCGACACTTGAGCACATTCGCGATGTAGACGCTGTGCTCAGTCGCGCCTGCACGCGTCAGCCCGGCGGCCGCCAGCAGGTTGTCGAGCAGACGCCCCGCCTGTCCCACGAACGGTTCGCCGCGCTGGTCTTCCTCTGCGCCCGGGGCCTCTCCTACCAGCATCCACTGCGCTCCCTGGAACCCGACTCCGAATACCGTCTGCTTGCGGGTCTTGCAAAGCGCACACGCTGTGCAGTCCGCAACGGCAGAGCGCAACTGCACCCAATCCATCCGGCCGATGCGGAACTCGCGTGTTTCGTCCGAGTCGGATTGCACTGCGGGCGTTTGTGCGGCGGCAACCGTAGCGCCGCGCATCAGCCACAGCGGCCCGATCCCCAGGTGATGCCAGGTGCGCGCGCGCGCCGGATCGAGGCTCACAGGGCGATCCGCATCACGATCGCGTCTTCACGACCGCCGTGCGCCGGGTAATAGCCGCGCCGCATCCCGATGCGGGCGAATCCATAACTCGCATAAAGCCGCAACGCGTCCTGGTTGGTGGGCCTGACCTCCAAGAGCATCGAACGCGCGCCGTATTCACGTGCTCGCTGCGCCATCCACTCAAGCGTGCGCCAGCCGTAGCCGCAGCGCTGATATCCACGCGCGACACTAAGATTCAGCAGATGCGCCTCGTCGATCGCAATCATGACGATCGAATACGCGATGATCTCGCGCCGGCCACCAGTGAGCATCCATGCGCTGTACCCGGCCGACAACGCGTCCTGAAAGTTGCCGCGGGTCCAGGGAAATGGATAGATCTCGTTTTCGACCAGCGCGAGCGCGTCGAGATCACTCGCGACGATGGGTTCGAAACGCTCCTGTGCTGGACGGACCACCGCGTTCATGGCTGCCTCATGCGCTGGCCTGCGCAAAAGGACCACTGCGCGCGCGGCGTTCCTCCACCGTCAGCGCGACGCGATCGCGCACATAAATCGGCGCCGCGGCGGCGGGCTCCACCGTCGCTCCGGCGTCGAGCGCCGCAAGCGCAAGCCTTGCGACCGCCCGCGCTGTACCTACGGTGCCTTCGACACGCTTGCCCTCGAACGCGCGCAATTCGTGCTGGAAAGCCTGCAACGCGCTGCCGGCGATCGTGTCGGCGCCATGCCGGGCCGCAAACGCCAACAGGTCGGAAGGCGCGGCAAGACTTGGTGCAGCCACTTCGACGACGCGTCCTTCTGCCACCGAATAGACGCCGACGTAAGCCTCCTTCATGCGCGCATCTTGCGCGACAAGGACGGTCTGCGCATCCGGTCGCTGCTCGAACACGTCCAGCGCCGCCGCGGCCAGGTTGCCCACCGGAATCACGGGCCGATCGATTCCGTACGCGAGCCCTTGTGCCACACCACAAGCGACACGCAAGCCGGTAAAGCTGCCCGGCCCAGCACCGAAGGCGATCGCGTCACACTCACCCAGGCTCAACGAGCGCGAAGCGAACAGCTCGTCGACCATCGAGAGCAGATGTTCGGTGTGGCGTTGGCCGACGTCACGCGCGATCTCGTGGATCGCACCACCAGTGGCGAGTGCGACCGAACACACTGAGGTGGCGGTATCGAAGGCAAGCAGGATCGGCGCGCGCGGCATCGGGTTTGGCTCGTGGACCAGCCACGAGCGCGCCGATTCTATCGAGAACTGCCGGCTGCGCGAGACGGTGGCGACCCGCGCGCTTTGCTCAGGCCCTGAGCAACTTCAGCGCCGGAAATCGACGGCCGAGGACGCGCTCGGCATCGAGCCCGAACCAATCATCGAGCACGGCCGAGTAGACGCTGCGAAAGTCCACGCCAAACGGAAGATTGCCGTTCTCGTCCAGGCGGGCGAGCGCGGGCTGCACCCCCAGACGGCCGGCCCTGACCTGCGGTCCGAACGCCAGCATGGCGCCAGCCGTTCCGTGGTCCGTGCCTGCGCTGGCGTTTTCGCGCGGCCTACGGCCGAACTCCGAATAGGTCAGTACCAGTGTGTTGTCCCAAAGCCCGACTTCCGTCAGCGCCGCGCGCAAGGCAACCACGCCCTCGCCGACTTGACGCAACAATTGCGCGTGGGTGTTGGCCTGGTTCTGATGTGTGTCGAAGCCGGCCAGGGTTACGCGAATGACGGGAACCTTGCGCGTGGAAGCGATTGCGGCCGCGTGCTGAATCGCGACGCCGAACGGGGTGCGCGGAAATTCGGTCTTCAAGTTCACGTCGGGACGCAATTCGGTTGCTGCATGGACGACGTCGTTTTCCACCCGCAGTACGTGTGCAAGAGCCCCGCGAGCAACGATCTGACCGTCCTTGGCCAGCCGCGCCTGGCGTGCGAATCGCTCCGGGTCCGAGAGGCTCACCGCGCGCGCACCTCCTGCGAGCGGGCCGAGGTCGGCGGCGCCAATGACGACACCATCGGCCGCGAAGCGCGCGAACGCAGCGGTCCCTGCTGCGCGCGCAAGCCATCCCTGCTGCAGGACTTCGTTGCTGGCCGAAGCAGTGTCCCAGATCTCGATGGAGCGGAAATGCGAAAGGTTCGGCTGCGGATACCCAACGCCTTCGATAACGGCCATCTCCCTTGTTTCCCACAAGGGACGCAACGGCGCCAACGAACCATGCAACACCAGCGCACGATCGAACGAAACCACCGCGTCGTCACGCAAAGCCAACCGTGGTCGCAGGTCGAAGTAGCGTCCGTCCTCGACCGGCACCACGGTGTTCAGGCTGTCATTGCCGCCTCGCAGTTCAAGCAGGACCAGCAATCGGGTCCGCTCTTCGCTCCCGGCCCGTGCCAGTGCGCCAAAACCAAAGGCGGCGACTGCGACGCTGCCTTGTTGGACGAATCGCCGGCGCGCAATGTTCATTTGAGCTGATAAACGGGATCGAGGAGAACGGCGCGCAGCGCATCGAGGCCGAGTGCTTCGCTTCCGAGTGGGCTTGCCGGAGGCAGCACGAGCAGGTTTTGCACCAGGTGCGCCGCACCCTGGGCGCCAACTGCACGCTCGGGGGATGTCCCCGCTACCTTGAGCCAGGCGGCAGCATCGATCTGTAGGGCAGGCGTTTGCGCCATTGCCCGCATCAGGCGTGCGAATGGGCGCACCGGATCGACGTCACCCTGATCCGTCACGCTCTTATCGAGCGCGCCCATCAAGTCCGAAGTGTTGCTGCCGGCACTCTTGCGCACGATTGAAGTCTCGAGAAACTGCTTGCGTGCGAGCAGGCTTTGCGTCGTGATCCACGCGTTGCCGCCGGGCCACCCGCGCACATTCGGCGCCGAAAAGAGGTTTTGCCCCATTCCCGCCAGCCGCAATGCCAGCGCGCCTGGATGTGCGAGTTCGCCACCCGACTGGCGTATCAAACCAACCGCGAGTTCGACCGGCGATTTGACGAGCGCGTTGTCCTGGTCGCGCTGCACGAGTTCCGGCTGCAGGAA
>DASQAE010000746.1:0-3265 GCA_035635915.1 Burkholderiaceae bacterium
GGCGCTGAAACGCTGGTACGAAACCGTGTCCAGCCGTCCCAGCGCTGGCGCCTGATCCTCAGTCCAGGAACTGCCATGTCGCTCATCAACACGAGCAACCATCTCGTGGCTCTAACGGCTGAATCTCCTGCTGCCGCGGTAACGACTACAGATCCACAGGCCAAGTCGAAGCCACGCATATTTCTTGGCGTGACGATGGGTCTGCTGGCCGCCGCCATCGGTGCTCTGTACTCGGTCTACGCAACCTACGGACTCGCCCGTGGGCTGAAGTCTGCCGACATGACGTTCCTGCGACCATGCAGAAACCTTTGAACGGCTGTCCCTGAACCTCACCGCTGGCAGCTGGTGGAGGCAGCGGGAGTCGATCTTCAGAGTGAAGGCGTGCGCGAGTGGCGCAGGCGGCACCAGCGTGGCGGCCGGCTCGAGTCACGAGCGACCTTGTGAAAAAGGGCGACGCGCGTGCGCGAACTTTACGCCGCCTGCGCGGTGTGATACGCAACGCGCCGCGCGCGCCCAGGCGTCGTGCCGAATACGCGCTGCATGGTTGTCGTCATGTGCTGCTGGCTTGAAAAGCCGCATGCCAATGCGACTTCGGAAAGCTCCAGGCGGCTTGCCTGCAGCAGCTGCATGGCCCGGGCGAGCCGCTGCGCGAGAACGAAGCGGTGCGGCGGCATTCCGCTCGCGGCGTTGAACGCGGAGGCGAAACACGAAGGTGCCATGCCCGCCGCCGCGGCCAGGTCTGCAACGCGAAGGGGCGAATCCAGGTGGGTCTCGACGTATTCATGCACGTGCGCCATCGCGCTTGGCGTGAGCGTTGGCGTGCGCCTGTCCGCGCGCTGGACCAGACCGGCAAGGATGAGAAGCGCAAGACTGGTGGTTGCGTCATGAGCGAATGACTCGTGACGCACGATGGTCCGCTCCAGTGCGTCAATGAATGGACGCGTGCTCGGCTGGTGCAGGTCCATCAACGGTTGATCGAGTAGCACGCTGTGGCCGCCGTCGGCCGCTTCTTCGAGCGTTCGCGGCTGGAAGTAAAGGTTGAGATGGCGGCTGCCCTCGATTTTGCGCCAGTGGGCTTCTGCGCAAGCGGGGGTGAAGAACATCGAATAACGCCGGCCGGCATAGTCGCGTCGGCGTTCGCCTGCCACACCGCCGCTCACGGCCACGCTGCGCAGGTTGATCGAAAGGCGTGGCACCGTCATCGACGTTACCGACAGGTCATAAGGCGGCGAGCGGTAGAGCGCCACGCACAAGTGCGTGCCGTTCGACGCGGCGGCCGTGTCGACCAGCGTGCCGCCTGCTTCTTGCAAAGCGACGTCGTAGGCCTTGGCGCCGGCAAGGACCGGCGAGTTGCTCGCGGGCATGTTTCGAGGGGGGAGCGTGCTCGGACCCATTGGCTGCGCGTTTGTCGTGGCCCGCGCGATCGAAATTACAGAAAAGCTTGCAGACCCGGTGACATCGAGTGCAAGACCTGCAAGACCTCGACGCCGGCGCGTGCACTAATCACAAGCAACTCTGCCCGGCCCCTTTTTTCTGGAGATCTTGATGAACAGACCTCAATTGCGGCGCGCCCTTGTGCGCGTGATCATGCGGTCCACCCTCGGCCTCGCGCTAGCTTGCGCAAACGTGCTTCCGGCCATGGCGCATGACGGCGGTCATTTCCTCTACACGCTGAACAATGCGCAAGGCGACAACCGGGTGCTGGTCCTCGAACAACGCGCCAACGGTTCGCTCATCAACGTGAACTCGGTATCCACCGGCGGCACTGGCCTGGGCGCCAATCTCGGAAGCCAGGGCGCTCTGTCGCTGTCGCAGGACGGTCGTTGGTTGTTTGCAGTCAATGCCGGCAGCAACGAGATCACCACGTTTGCGGTCGAGGATGAGAAATTGACCCGGACATCGTCGATCGGCTCCGGCGGCACCACCCCTATCAGCGTGACGTCGCACGGACACCTGGTCTACGTGCTGAACGCTGGCGGCGAGGGAAACATCAATGGGTTCAGGATCGGGCGCGGCGGCGCGCTGGTCCCGATCGCGGGTTCCACGCACGGCCTAGGCGGAGCGGCGACCGGGCCGGCCCAGATCCAGTTCTCCAGGGGCGGCGAGTTCCTCATCGTCACTGAAAAAACCGCCAACCAGCTTGCGGTGTTCGAGGTCGAGGACGGCGTGGCCCAAGCGCCCACGTTCACCGCCTCGGCCGGCACCACGCCGTTCGGATTCGATATCGATCCGCGCGATCACGTGATCGTCTCGGAAGCCTCCGGCTCGGCTTCAAGCTACCGGCTACGCGATAGGACCAACGACCTCGGTGTGATCTCCGCCGCGGTGCCGACGCATCAGGCGGCGCCGTGCTGGCTGATTACGACGCCCAACGGTCGTTACGCCTACACCGGCAACGCGGGCAGCAGCACAATCACGGCCTTCAGCGTCGGGCGCGACGGGATATTGCGACCCCTGAGCACGAGTGGCGCGGACGGCTCGACTGGCGCAGGAAGCCATACCATCGACCTCGCAGTCAGCCCGGACGGCCGGTTCCTATACGCGCTCGCAAATGTCGGCCAGTCCGTCACGGCGTTTCGGATCGCGCGCGACGGTACCCTGACGGTCGCCGCGCAATTCGTCGGCGTGCCGGTCAGCACCGTAGGTTTGGTTGCGCGCTAACGGAACCGTCCGGAGTCGACGACAGTGACAGTGACGAACGGCGTCTTCGCAATCAGCTTGATCATCAGCGTGTTCAGCCAATGTGCGAGCAACGGCAGTGGGCGCATGAAGTCCACGAACAGCACTGCACGGTACTGATCGGTTAGGTTCCTAGCATCGTGCTGGTACGAGTCATCGAACAGCAGCACTTCGTCGTTCGCCCAAGTGCGTGTTTCGCCATTGACGCGAATGGCACAGATGTGCGGCTCGGAGGTCGGCACACGCAGCCCAAGGTGCAGTCGCAGCACTCCGTTGTACGGACCTCGGTGCTGAGGGATCGTCTTGCCCGGCGCGAGGATCGAGAACATCGCGGTCGTGCAGTGCAACGGCGGCTTCGGCCCTGAAGCAACTCATTGAACCACCGCCCCGGTCGCCGCAACTCAGTGGACCCACTCATGGAGCAACGATGCTCGTCAACAGCGCGCGCCTTGCCAGCAGCTGCGAACGGACCGGTGAAACCCGCGACCGCGAAGCCTCGACGACGGAAGTCATCAAGACGCCGCTCGAGGCTCTGATGGCGCCGCCGCTCGACGATCGCCGCGAACGATGGTCCATGCCAGCCCAG
>DASQAE010000747.1:0-1782 GCA_035635915.1 Burkholderiaceae bacterium
CTCTCCGTGCGCAGCATCGAGCGTGCTCGTGATGTCTACCGCAGCACCGACCTACGCGATCGCCTGGCCCGTCACCACGGCGATGTCGACTCGGCCTTTTGGGGCTGGAACGACATCTGGCTCGATCCGGCGTTTCGCGACTGGAACATCGAGGCGCTGCTTGCGTCGATCCGCTGCCCCCTGCTGGCGGTGCAGGGGTACGACGACGAATACGGCACGATGGCGCAGATCGACCGCGTCACCCTGGGTGCGCCGCAAGCGCAATTGCTGAAACTCGCCGCGTGCGGTCATGCGCCGCATCGCGATCAACCCGAAGCTCTGATCGACGCGACCACCGCCTTCATCGCGCGATACACGAAAGTTTGATCGACACACCCGTGCAAGCTTTTTTCGTTCGCGCGATCTTCACCGTTCTTGCCGCGTTTCCGGTGGCCGCTGCCGCCGCAACGCTGCAGGTCGGATCGAAGCGGTTCACCGAGTCGTACATCCTGGGTGAGATCCTGACGCAAACCGCACGCGGCGCCGGCGCAACCGAAACGGTGCATCAACGCGGCCTGGGCAACACCGCGATCCTGCTGAATGCGCTCGAAACCGGCAGTATCGATATCTATCCGGAGTACACGGGCACCATCGCGCGCGAAATTCTCAAGCTCGACTCGGTGCCGCCGCTTGCCGAGTTGAACGCGCAACTGGCCAAACACGGGCTGGCGCTCGCCGTGCCACTGGGATTCAACAACAGCTACGCGCTGGCGCTGCGTACGGCTGACGCACGCGCGAAATCCATCGCGCGCATCAGCGACCTCAAGCAGCATCCCGAGCTGCGCCTTGGACTGTCGCAGGAATTTCTCGGCCGCGCCGATGGCTGGCCCGGTCTCGCGCGCGCGTACGGCTTCGCCATCGCGCCGCCGAAGGGCATCGATCACGGGCTCGCTTACGAAGCGATCGCCAATGGCCAGGTCGACGTGATCGACATCTATTCGACCGACGCCAAACTCGACAAGTACCAACTTACCGTCCTGGCGGATGACGCCGGATTTTTCCCCCGCTACGACGCGGTGCTCTTGTACCGCGCTGATCTTCCCGCACGTTTTCCGCAGGCGTGGGCGGCGCTGACCAGGCTCGAAAAGCGCATCGATGACGCGACGATGCGGCACCTCAACGCCCGCGCCGAGCTCGACGGCATCGATTTCGCGCAGGTGGCGGCCGACTGGCTGGCGCAGGTATCCGGATCCGCTACGCAAACACCACGCACACAATCCTCGGAGCGCACACAAGCGCCCTCGTTGTGGGCACGCATCTTTGCGCCCGACTTCGGCCGGCTGGCGTTGGAACACCTGTTGCTCGTGTTCGCCGCGCTCGCCGCAAGCTGCTTGATCGGCATTCCGCTCGGCCTGCTTGCGGCGCGTCGGCGGCCGGCTGCGCCCGTGGTGTTCGGAATCGTCGGAACGATCCAGACCATTCCGGCGTTGGCGCTGCTGGCGTTTCTGATTCCAATCACCGGCCGTATTGGTCCCGTGCCGGCATTCATCGCCCTCACGCTGTACGCGTTGTTGCCGATCGTTCGCAACACGCAAGCGGCAATGACGCAGATTCCGCGCGAGATGATCGAGGCGGCGCAGGCGCTCGGCCTGCGTCCAGGAGCGATCCTGCGCAAGATCGAACTTCCTTTGGCTACGCCGACGGTGCTCGCTGGTATCAAGACCTCGGCGGTCGTCAACGTCGGCACCGCGACCATCGCTGCATTTATCGGAGCCGGCGGCTTCGGCGAGCGAATCGTTACCG
>DASQAE010000748.1:0-12202 GCA_035635915.1 Burkholderiaceae bacterium
CGCGCATCAACGGTCGCTGGCTCGAGCAACCGACGCCGGCGCAATGCGCCACCATCGGCACGCTGCTGGCTCGCATGCACCATGCCGGATCCGACTTCCCGCACTTCCAGCCCAACCTGCGTGGGCTCGGCTGGTGGAAGAGCACGGTTCCACGGTTGCAAGGGTTTCTCGACGACGCCACTTTTGACCTGCTTGCGGAAGAGGTCATTCTCCAGGACACCTTCCAGCGCACGCCCGATTTCGAAAATCTCCCGCAAGGGCCTGTGCACGCGGACCTGTTCCGCGACAACGTACTCTGGGACGGTGATGGTATCGGCGGCGTGATCGACTTCTATTTCGCCGGCTGCACCTTGTGGTTGTTCGATCTCGCCGTGACGATGAACGACTGGTGCGTCGACGTCGACGACGGAACGTGGGATCCGCCACGCGCCACCACGCTGATCGAGGCTTATCACGCGGCGCGCCCGCTGAGTGAGTTGGAGCAGACGCACTGGCGCACGGTGTTGCGTGCGGCGGCGCTGCGTTTCTGGTTGTCGCGCCTTTACGACCTGCACGTACCGCGCACGGCGGAGGTATTAAAGCCCCACGACCCGGGCCGCTTCGAGCGCACATTGCGTCAACGGATCGCGGACGCCTGGCTGCCGTGGCCGCGATAATGTGAACTCGATGCGGCGTGCGCGCACAGAAATTCGTCAGGCGCGCACGTCGTTCAGTGGTTGCGCTTCTAGATCATCACGCCGTGCAGATCCTTTCCCTCCCCGCCTCGACCGGCGCAGCGTGGCTGCGCGACGGGTGGCGCCTGCTCAAGCGCCAGCCGCTTGGTTTGTCCGCCATGGTGGTGATGTACACGTTCTTGTTGCTGCTGCCTGCCACCATTCCAATCCGGTACTTCAACATTGCCGTTCTGGGGGTGTTATCGCCGTTCGCAACCGTGGGACTGATGGGCGCGTTTCGCGAGGTCGCGGCAGCGCGGGTTCCGAATCCGGTGGTCTTCACTCAGGCGATGCAGAACGCCGCGGTGCGGCGCGTGCTGTTCCGGTTGGGCCTGATACATGCCGGCCTGATGATCCTCGTGGTCGAGCTCGCGCAGCTTGTGAGCGGGCCACAGCCTATCGCGATCGAACAAGAGCCGCTTACGCTCGAAAGCCTGCGCCTGGGGGACTTTGCAATCTTCGCCCTCTTTTATGCGCCGGTGATGGCAGCGATGTGGTTTGCGCCGCTGCTTGCGGGTTGGCACGGGCTCGACGTGGGCAAGGCGATGTTCGGGAGCGCCGTGGCGTGCTGGCGCAACAAAGGTGCGATCCTCGTTTACGGCTTCTTGATGACCTGCGTGCTGCTGGGCGTCACGCTGCTGACTTCGGCCATCGTGGGGGCGATTTTTTCGGCCCAGATACTGCCATTCATCGCGGTGCCGATGGGGTTGGCGCTGACGACGTTCGTCCAGGCCAGCTTCTATCCGATGTATCGCTCGATCTTTGCGGAGCCGGCGGTACCAGCCTGAGTGAATCAGGCGGCTTCCAGCTTGGCGATTCCCAGCAGCAGTTCCTTTACGCCCTGCGGCCCGAAGTTGATCTTCGCGCGCGCATCCTCGCCGTTGCCCTCGAGGCGGATGATCACGCCGTCACCAAAACGGGCGTGATGGACCGATTGACCGACACGAAACCCGTGGCTCGCTTGCGCGTGCGTCGCAACGGCGACCGCCGGCGCGCCGACGGTGGAGTCATACCAGCGTCCGTAGCGTCCGCCGGTGGTCCCCGCAGCGATGCGCGGCGTCAGCCATTTGCTCACCGTCTCTGGAATCTCGGCGAGAAAACGTGACTTGATGCCATAACGCGTCTGGCCGTGCAGCAAGCGGTTCTGCGCGAACGAAAGATAGAGCCGGCGGCGCGCACGGGTGATCGCGACGTACATCAGGCGCCGCTCTTCCTCCAGCCCATCCTGCTCGGTCAGGCTGTTCTCATGCGGGAACAACCCTTCCTCGAGGCCGGTGATGAAGACCGCGAAGAACTCGAGCCCCTTCGCCGAATGCACCGTCATCAGCTGCACGGCGTCCTGCCCGTCGCCGGCCTGGTTCTCACCCGCTTCCAGGGACGCATGCGAAAGAAACGCGGCGAGCGGCGAAGGAAGGGCCGCTTCCGCGTCCGCGCTTGCCGCAGGGGTGTCCTGTGCGTAACCCTCTTCCGCGACGAATGCCGCCGCGGCGTTCAGCAGTTCCTGCAGGTTCTCGATCCGCTCCTGGCCCTCGCGTTCGGTCTTGTAGTGGTCGATGAGGCCACTCTGCTCGATCGTGGCGGCGACAATTTCCTTCAGCGACAGGTTTTGCGTCTGCGCGCGCAGGTTGTCCAGCAACGCCACGAACGCATTCAGGTTCGCGCCCGCTCGCCCCCCCACCTGCGCGACCGCGTCCACGAGGCTCTTGCCGTCGGTTCGCGCCGCATCTGCAAGCTGTTCGAGCGTGCGCGTTCCGATGCCGCGCGGCGGAAAGTTGACGACACGCAGGAACGCCGTGTCGTCTGCGGGGTTTTCGAGCAGGCGCAGGTAGGCCAAAGCGTGTTTGACCTCGGCGCGCTCGAAGAAGCGCAGTCCGCCATAAACGCGATAGGGAATTGCGGCACTGAACAGCGCGTGCTCGATGACGCGCGATTGCGCGTTCGACCGGTACAACACTGCGATCTCGCTGCGCCGGTGACCTTCGGCCACCAGATTGCGGATTTCGTCCAGCACCCAGGCGGCCTCATAACCGTCGCTCTGCGCCTCGTAGATGCGTACCTTCTCGCCGTGGCCCTCCGAGGTCCAGAGATTCTTGCCCAGCCGCCGCGCGTTGTTGCGGATCAGCGCGTTGGCGGCATCCAGGATGTTTCCATGCGAGCGGTAGTTCTGCTCGAGCTTGATGACGTTCTTGACCTGGAATTCGCGCTCGAAGTCGGCCATGTTGCCGACGTTGGCACCACGAAAGGCATAAATCGAGTTGTGCGTGAAGATGCCATTGGCGACGAAGTTATGCGCCGCGTCGACGTCGATGTCATACACGATCGTTGATATCGGCTCGTGCCGTTCAACGCGCTCGACCGTATCCAGGGTGCCGTCGCCGAGGAATAGCTGCATCCCGGGCTGAATCGCACTTGCGCGCGCAAACTGCAACGTCTCGTCGGCGACGCGTGCTTTTTGCACCAGCTTGCCGCCGGTGACCTGGCTCAGTTTTTCCGCCTCGCGCAGCGCGACGCCGTAGTTGGCGCGCCAGAATTGCACGTACCAGCCGCCGATGCCGTCGGTGACCGGCTTGACGTCGAAGCCTGCCTGGCGCGCTTTCTCCGCAACCGGCTCGCGATAGATACGCACGTACGCGCGATGCTGTGGCTTGCCGCGCCCGCGTGCGGCACACAGATGCAGCAGCACATCGCCATCGTTGGCCGCGCCCGAGCTGAAGGTTTCGTGCGGCTCGGAGAGCAACAATTGATGGTCGGCCAGCAGGCGTTTGGCTGCCGCATCCGTATCGAGCGAGCGATATACGCGCGCCACCACCTTCGGATCATCCGACAGACCGCCGCGCCGCTCATCGGCCTTCGGCTTGCGGTCACCGGCGAACGGCAGCGTCGGCAGGCCGTAGCGCAAGGAAAGCAGCATCTCTTGTACACGCGCTTCCTGCACCGTATCGAAACTTCCCACGACCCAAACCGCGTCAGCGCCCTCGCGCCGGCCACGCCAGCGATAACCCGGCACGGGGCGCAGGTCCGTCCCAGGACGCAGATAGCCGCAGAAACCGAGGCGGTAGCCGACCTGGCGCTTGCGCATCAGATAGACAAAAAACTTCTCCGGCTGCTCGCCCACGGCGTAGCCGGCAAAGTGCGTGTGCTCCGGCGTCGAGGTGAGCCTGCGGCCGCCGCGCGTGTGCAACGTGACAAGTTCGGTCGTGCCGGGCCGCTTGTGCACGCGAATCACGCGCGCCGGCCCGAATTCGCCACCCCCCACGCTCGACCGCACTTCGTCACCGGCCCTGATCTCCTCGATCGCCCGTGTTGAGCCGTCCGCCAGCGTGACTTGCGTGCCCGCAATCAGGCACTGGTCGTCGTCGCCTACCGCGAAGATCGCGTTGCTCTTGCCGGCGAGCAGTTTCAGCCACTTGTACTGCAGCGCGTTGGTGTCCTGGAATTCATCCACCAGGATGTGCCGAAAGCGACCTTGATAGTGCTCGCGCAAAGGATCGTTGCGCATCAGCAGCTCGTAGCAGCGCAAGAGCAACTCGGCGAAATCGACCACGCCTTCGCGCTGGCATTGGGCGTCGTACGCGGCGTAGTACTCGATGAAGCGGCGGTTGTACTCATCGTTGACCTCCACATCGCGTGCGCGCAGGCCGGACTCCTTCGCGCTGTTGATGAATTGCTGCAGGGTACGCGGCGGATATTTCTCGTCGTCGACGTTAAGCGCCTTGAGCAGACGCTTGATGGCCGCCAGCTGGTCAGAGGAATCGAGGATCTGGAACGCAGACGGCAATCCGGCATCACGATGGTGCGTGCGCAAGGCGCGATTGCACAAGCCGTGGAAGGTACCAATCCACATGCCACGGGTATTGATTGGCAGCAGGGCCGAGAGCCGGAACAACATCTCGCGCGCCGCCTTGTTGGTGAACGTCACGGCGAGTACGCCCTGCGGACTGACGCGACCGGTCTGGATCAGCCAGGCGATGCGCGTGGTCAGCACGCGCGTCTTGCCGCTACCGGCACCGGCGAGGATCAGCGCGGGTTGGTCGGGCAGCGTGACCGCTGCGAGCTGTTGTTCGTTGAGGTTGTCGAGCAGTTTCATGGAGAGTGCGGACTATACCGGCGCCTATAATCGTTTCGATCATCTGTTGCCCCGGGCTCACAAAAATTCGTCAGCATGCGCGATAAGTACGTTCCAGAGGAAGTCGAAGCAGAGGCCCAGCAGCACTGGCGTGAGACCGACGCGTATCGCGCGCGCGAAAACGATCCGCGTTTTCCCAGCGGCAAATTTTATGTCTGCTCGATGCTGCCCTATCCCAGCGGCAAGCTGCACATGGGCCATGTGCGCAACTACACGCTCAACGACGTGCTTTACCGCATCCTGCGCATGCGCGGGTACAACGTAATGACGCCGATGGGGTGGGATGCGTTCGGGCTGCCGGCGGAAAACGCCGCGATTGACAAAGGCATCGCACCGGCCGAATGGACGCGCCACAACATCGCCGACATGAAGGCGCAGATGCAGCCGCTTGGGCTCGCGTTCGACTGGTCGCGCGAACTCGCCACCTGCGACCCCGCGTACTACAGATGGAATCAGTGGCTGTTCCTGAAGATGCTCGAGCGTGGCATCGCTTATCGCAGGACGCAGATCGTCAACTGGGATCCGGTCGACAACACCGTGCTGGCCAATGAGCAGGTGATCGACGGACGCGGCTGGCGCTCGGATGCGATCGTTGAAAAACGCGAAATCCCCGGTTACTACCTTGCCATCACGCAGTACGCGGAGGAACTCCTGGCCGATTTGCAGGGCCTGGACGGCTGGCCGGAAAAGGTCCGGGTGATGCAGGAGAACTGGATCGGCAAGAGCATCGGCGTGAACTTCGGATTCCCCTACGATCTTCATGCCAGCGACAGCTGGCGTCACAAACCTCCCTTCCCTCGTCCCAACGGGGGAAGGGCCGGGGATGGGGGCGCTGTACGTGGGGATGAAGACGCGGACCTGCCTTCCAAGGGCTTGCTCAGAGTCTTCACCACCCGCGCCGACACCATCATGGGTGTCACCTTCGTCGCCATCGCCGCGGAGCACCCGCTCGCGATGTACCTGGCGCGCGACAACCCGGCGCTCGCCGCGTTTGTCGAGGAATGCCGCAAGGGCGGTGTTGCCGAAGCCGACATCGCCACCGGCGAGAAGAAGGGCATGCCGACCGGATTCTTCGTCACCCACCCACTGACTGGCGCGAAGGTCGAGGTCTGGGTCGGCAACTACGTGCTGATGAGCTACGGCGAGGGCGCCGTGATGGGCGTGCCAGCCCATGACGAACGCGACTTCGCGTTCGCGAAAAAGTACCGACTGCCGATCAAGCAGGTGATTGCGATCGAAGGCGCAGTGTTCTCGACCGACGCCTGGCAGCCGTGGTACGAAGACAAGCAGCGTGGCCACTGCATCAACTCCGGCAAGTACGACGGTCTCACCTATGGTCCAGCCACGGACGCCATCGCGGCTGATCTCAGGGCCGAGGGCCTGGGTGACAAGCAGGTGCAGTGGCGCTTGCGCGATTGGGGAATTTCGCGCCAGCGTTATTGGGGCACGCCGATCCCGATCATCCACTGCACGGACTGCGGCGCAGTACCGGTGCCGGAAAAAGACCTTCCGGTTGTGCTTCCCGAGCATCACATTCCCGACGGCAGCGGCAACCCGCTCAACAAGGATGCCGCCTTTCTCGCCTGCACCTGTCCGCAGTGCGGCAAGCCGGCGCGGCGCGAGACCGACACGATGGACACGTTCGTCGACTCGGCCTGGTACTACATGCGCTACTGCTCGCCCGACGCGCCGACCATGGTCGACGCGCGCAACGACTACTGGATGCCGATGGACCAGTACATCGGCGGCATCGAACACGCAGTGCTGCACCTGCTGTACGCGCGGTTCTGGACCAAGGCGATGCGCGACTTCGGCCTGGTGACGTTCAACGAGCCGTTCAAGCGACTCTTCACCCAGGGCATGTTGTTGCACGAGAGTTTTTTCCGCACGGAAGAAAACGGCGCCCAGACCTGGTTCTATCCGCACGAAGTCGAAGTGATGCACGACGACAAGGGTCGGACCGTCGGTGCCGTCCTCAAGGCGGATGGCAAGCCGGTTCAGCTGGGCGGCATCGAGAAGATGTCGAAGAGCAAGAACAACGTGGTCGAGCCCAAACAGGCAATCGCCAAGTTCGGCGCCGACACTGCACGCGCCTTCGTGATGTTTGCCGGCCCGCCGGACATGAGTGCGGCGTGGTCCGATGCCAGCGCCGCCGGTGTCTATCGTTTCCTCAATCGGTTGTGGAACACCTGCTACACGCGGCGGGCACAAGTGAACGGCGCCGCCGGGCTCAACGGAACCTTGACCCCGGCATTGGCGGATCTGCGGCGCGAGATCCATGCCAACCTCAAGCAGGCGGATTTCGATTACAGCCGCATGCAATACAACACAGTCGTCTCGGCAGCGATGAAAATGCTGAACGCGATCGAAGACGCGGGACTTGACGCCTCGCCCGCGGCCAGCGCGGTGTTGCGCGAAAGCCTTTCGATCCTTCTGCGCACGCTTTATCCGCTGGCGCCGCATATTGCGCACGCGCTTTGGGTCGAGCTCGGTTTCGCCGCCGAATTGGGCGATCTGCTCGATGCACCCTGGCCGCAGCCGGATGCGGCTGCGCTGAAACGTGACGAGATCGACCTCGTGGTGCAGGTCAACGGTAAAGTGCGTGGATCGATCCGGGTGGCGGCGGAAGCCGATGACGATGCGATCACGGTTGCCGCGCTTGCTGATGCTAACGTGCAGCGGTTCGTCGAAGGGCGGCCGATCAAGTTTTCGCGCGTGCTCAAGCAACGTTACCTCGTGACGCTCGCCGTCTAGTCGCGATGGCCCGTGGGTTCGTCGCCGCACTTGCTGTCGTTTTCGCACTTTCGGCCTGTGGCTTCAAGCTGCGCAGTGCGCGCACGCTGCCGTTCACGACGATCTTTTTGAGCGCTGGCAACAATAACGCGTTGAGTGCGGAGCTCGCGCGCAATATCCGGGTAGGAACGTCGACCAAGGTGGTGGCCGAGCGCACCGGCGCAGCCGCGGTGCTCGACATCCTGGGCGAGGCGCGTGACCGCGAGATACTGTCGCTCAGCGCCCAGGGCCGCGCGCGCGAATACACGCTGCGCTACCGGCTCAGTTTCAAGGTTCATGACGGCAAGGGGCACGACTTCATTCCGGCGACGGAGATCGCAGTCCAGCGCGACATCTCGTTCAACGAATCGGAAGTGCTCGCCAAGGAAAGCGAGGAAGCCCTGCTTTATCGCGACATGCAGAGCGATCTGGTGCAGCAGATCCTGCGCCGGCTGGCAGCGGTGAAGGTCGATGCAACTCAAAGTTGAAGCCCTCGCCGGCCATCTTGCGCGCGGCAGGCTGGGGCGACTGTATTGCGTCAGCGGCGACGAACCACTGCTGGTCGAAGAGTCGCTGGACGCGATTCGGGCGGCCGCGCGCGCGGCAGGATTTGCGGAACGCGAGGTCCTGCACGCCGGTGGCAAGTTCGACTGGTCGCAGTTAACGGCCAGCGCAAACAGCTTGTCGTTGTTCGCAGCGCGCAAGCTGGTCGAGATCCGGCTCCCCGGCGGCAAACCTGGCCGCGAGGGCGGTGAAGCCCTGCGTGCCCACGCCGCGGCGGCAAACGACGACGTATTGACGCTCGTCGTACTCCCGCGCCTGGATCGGACCACGCGCAACAGCGCGTGGGCGTCGGCACTCGAATCACACGGCGCGTGGGTCGAAGTGCGCCGGGTTGAACGTGCGCAGCTGCCGGCGTGGTTGCGCGCGCGCTTGATGCGGCAGAAGCAGAATGCGTCCGCCGAAACGCTCGAATTCCTTGCCAACCAGATCGAAGGCAATCTGCTTGCCGCCCAGCAGGAGATCGCCAAGCTCGGCCTGCTTTATCCGCCGGGCGATCTGACGCTCGAGCAGGTTACCGAGGCAGTGCAGGACGTCGCGCGTTTCGAGGTGTTCGACCTGCCTGCCGCGATGCTCGCCGGCGACGCGCGGCGTGCGATACGCATGCTCAACGTGCTGCGGGCGGAAGGCGCCGCCCTGCCGCTGGTGCTGTGGGCGATCAGCGAAGAAGTGCGGGCGGTCCTGCGTGCCCAGCAGGTGCTCGCGGCTGGCCATCCGGTATCGACCCTTGCACGCGAGATGAGGATATGGCCCGGCCGCGATCGACTGCTCGAGGCCGCGGCAGCACGGGTCTCCGGTCCGATCGCGAGCACGCTGCTCTCGCATTGCGCCGACATCGACCGCCTGGGCAAAGGCTTGCGTGTGCCGGCGCGCGATGCCGACCCGTGGCTAGAATTGGCAGAGGTTGTGCTCGATATTGCATCGGGTGGGCGCTCGCGTGCCCGCGCACCGTCGAGCCGCGAGACAAGAGCCCAGGCAGCATGAACGCGCCCGAAAAAACCACGCAATCGCTCGCCGACTACATGACGGCGCTGGGAGCACGCGCGCGGACGGCAGCGAGCACGATGGCCGCTGCGTCCACGGCGGCGAAAGACAACGCGCTCCGCAGCATCGCAGCGGCGCTTCGCTCGAACGCCGCAGCGATCGTCGCCGCCAATCACCGCGACGTGGAACGTGCGCGCGCGGAAGGCCTCGAACCGGCGATGCTCGATCGACTTGCGTTGAGTGACGCGTCGATCGAGCAGATGGCGACGGGTCTGGAACAGATCGTTCTGCTCGCCGATCCGATCGGATCGATCAGCGACGTGCGGCCGATGCCTTCTGGCATCCGGGTCGGGCGCATGCGGGTGCCGTTGGGCGTGATCGGCATCATCTACGAGAGCCGGCCGAATGTGACCATCGACGCCGCCGGCCTATGCATCAAGAGCGGCAACGCAACCATCCTGCGTGGCGGGTCGGAAGCCATCGAATGCAACCGCCGGCTCGCCGCGTTGATCGGTGAGGGTCTTGCCGCCGCGGGTTTGCCGCGCGACGCGGTGCAACTGGTCGATACAACCGATCGTGCCGCGGTCGGCTTGTTGGTCAGCAATCCACAGTACGTCGACATCATCGTGCCGCGCGGCGGGCGCTCCTTGATCGAACGCCTGATGCGCGAGTCGCGCGTTCCGATGATCAAGCATCTCGATGGCGTCTGCCACGTCTACATCGATGACGATGCCGATCTCGAGATGGCGGTGCGCATCGCGGACAATGCAAAAACCCAGCGTTACGGTGTGTGCAACACGATGGAAACGCTGCTGGTGGCGCACCAGATTGCACCGGCCGTGTTGCCGCGCCTTGGCGCGATCCTGGCCGCCAAAGGCGTCGAGATGCGTGGCTGCCCGGAAACGCGAGCGATCCTTGCGCGCGCCGGTATTGCGAGCAAGCCCGCGACCGAAGAGGACTGGCGCGCCGAGTACCTGGCGCCGATCCTGGCGATCTCCGCCGTGCCCGGGATCGACGCGGCGATCCAGCACATCAACACCTACGGCAGCAAGCACACCGATGCCATCGTCACACGCAACCATGCGAATGCGATGCGTTTCCTGCGCGAAGTCGATTCGGCATCGGTGATGGTCAACGCCTCGACGCGTTTTGCCGACGGGTTCGAATATGGCCTGGGTGCGGAGATCGGCATCTCCAACGACAAGCTGCATGCACGCGGCCCGGTGGGCCTGGAAGGTCTGACTTCGCAGAAGTACGTCGTCTTCGGTAACGGCGAAGTGCGCGCGTAAGCCCGCTCTCGGCGCGCCGGTCATGCTCTGGATCAAGTCGCTGCACATCGTTTTTGTCACCAGCTGGTTTGCCGGTCTCTTTTATCTTCCACGCATCCTTGTGAACCTCGCGCAGGTACCGCAGGCCGGCGCAGAACGGGATCGGCTGCTGCTGATGGGCACGAAGCTCTATCGCTTCATGACCCCGCTTGCGGCGCTGGCGATCCTCTTCGGCTTGTGGCTGCTGGCCGGATTCGGCATCGGGCTCGGCAGCGGCTGGATGGTGGCAAAGATCGCGCTTGTGCTCGTCTTGATCGGTTATCACGTGTGGTGCGGCAAACTGCTGCGCGATTTCAGGCAAGGCAGCAACCGTCACTCGCACATCTGGTTACGCTGGTTCAACGAAGTACCTGTGCTCGTACTGCTGGCAGTGGTGATCCTGGTGGTGGTCAAGCCGTTTTGAGCATGAGGAATCGGAACGATGGACAAGATCGTCGACTACTACTTCTTTGCCAACTCACCGTACACGTACATGGGCCATCGCCGCTTTGGCGAGATCGCGCGCGCGGCAGGTGCCACGATCCGTGTGCGGCCCGTCGACGCCGGCAAGATATTTCCGCTCTCAGGCGGCCTCCCGCTTGCAAAACGCCCGCCACAACGCCAAGCCTATCGGCTGGTTGAGCTAAAGCGTTGGCGCGACTATCTGGGCATTCCGCTGAACGTGCAGCCGAAATTCTTTCCGGTCGCGACCGACGCGGCGGCTCGGCTCATCATCGCTGCCGATGAAACTTCGCCGGGAGCATCGTTCGACATCACGGGCCGGATCCTGACCGCCGTGTGGGCGGAAGAACGCGACATCGCGGACGAGGCGACTTTGCTCGCACTTGCCAATGAGGCCGGCCTGGCCGGAGCCGGATTGCTCGAGCGCAGCAAGAGCGAAGCGGCACAAGCGCGCTACGACGGGTACACGCAAGAGGCGATCGAGCGCCAGGTTTTTGGTGCGCCAACCTATTTCTATCGCGACGAGCCGTTCTGGGGTCAGGATCGGCTTGACTTCCTGCAGCGGGCGCTCGCGCGGTGACGGCAGCGCAAGCCTTCTTTGCCATCTGCCCCCGCGGACTGGAGGAGCTTGTTGCGCAAGAGCTGCGCACCTGCGCCGCATCCGGATGCACGATCGAACCCGGTGGCGTCGCGTTCGCCGGCAGTCTCAAGGTCGCATATGCGGCCAATCTGCAGTCGCGCCTTGCGAGCCGCATCCTCTGGCGCGTCCTGCGTGGCGCATATGCCGATGAGGACGACGTATATGAGGCCGCACGATCAGTCGCGTGGGAGCAGTGGTTCGGCGCCAATGAGCTGCTGCGCGTCGATGTCACGGCGACCCGAACGCCGTTGCGCAGCCGTGAGTTCGCGACCTTGCGCATCAAGGACGCCATCGTCGACCGCCTGCGCGAAAAAACCGGTGCCCGGCCTTCGATCGACCGCGCGCGCCCCGACGTACGCGTCTTCGCGCATCTCGGTGCCGACCAGCTCGATCTTTACCTCGACCTGTCGGGCGAGGCATTGTTCAAGCGCGGCTGGCGCGCGGACAAGGGCGAAGCACCGCTCAAGGAGAACCTCGCCGCCGGCCTGTTGGCCCTGGGAGGCTGGACTCCGGCACTCCCGCTGCTCGATCCCTTCTGCGGTAGCGGCACCATCGCGATCGAAGCCGCGGCCATCTGCGCCCGCTGCCCGCCCGGGCTGGCGCGCCGTTTCGCCTTCGAGCGCCTGCGCACCTTTGA
>DASQAE010000749.1:0-1711 GCA_035635915.1 Burkholderiaceae bacterium
CAGCTGTTGCGATCGCAGGAAACGACGTTGGCGCGCTTGGTCGCAACCGGGATGATCGCCGACTCGCGCAGCGGCCTTGTGATCTCGTCGAACATCGCGATGCTCGGGGCGCTGATCGCGACGACGTCGGGCACGGCGTTCCTGAAGTCCGGTCCATGGGTCTGGCTCCTGGTCGCGATCACGGTGGCGAGTTGTATCGCCAGCATCGCGATGGCAGCACTCGCGGCGTTCCCGCGGCCGGGCACGCGGCCCGGGTCGCTGGTGTTCTTTGGAAGCATCGCCGACATGCCGCGCGACGACTACTTCGAACGATTGCGAACAGTGCCGCAAGCGGAGTTCGCGCGCGATCTCGCGGATCAATGCCATCGGGTTGCAGTGCTCGCGGCGCTCAAGTTCCGTTGGGTGCGGCGCGCGATGGTAGCGATGATGGTTGCCGCGGTGCCGTGGCTGGTGTGTCTGGAGGTGGCGGGGTGGCTAAGGTTGCCGGCGTAGCATGCTCCGGCCCTTCGGGCATCCAAGAGCAGAACAGGGAGACAGCCATGATGAGGACGTTGCTGGCGCTATCTGCGCTCGTTTTGACTTGCACCGCGGTCGACATCGCATGTGCTCATGATTCCGATCGGTTTGTGCGCGACCGTGACGCGGTTTTCCATTTTGCCACCCTGCCCGACGGCGTGCGTTTTCCTGAGGGGATCGCCGCGAATCCGGCGACCGGTGACATCTTCGTGGGCACGTTCGACTCTGGCAGCCCGAACAAGCTGATGCGGTTCACGCGCCATGGCCGGCTCGCTGCAATCAAGGACTTCGGCGCAACGCCGCTGCTTGGACTCGACTTCGACGCCAGACAAAACAAGCTGTACATCCTGAATTTCGGCGCGTCGAAGCTGCAGCGCCTGCCGGCCGGCTTCGACGCGGCGACGGTCGTTGAAGATGTCGCCACGTTTCCCGCGATCGGCGCACCGGCGCCGCGCAGCACTGGCAATCCGGACGGCAGTTCCGACACGATCACGTTCGGGTCGAACAAATTTCCGGCGCCGAACGCGATGACGTTCAGCCGCTCGGGCAGCCTCTACGTTTCCGATTCGTTCCAGGGTGCGATCTTTCGCATCGACAACGTGGCCACTTGTACGCAACCGTGCTTCGTCGCGTTGGTGGCGCAGGATCCGCTGCTCGCAACTGCAGGTTTTCCGCCCTTCGGCGCGAACGGCATTGCGCTTTCCGCGGACGAGACCGAACTTTTTATCGCCAACACCGGCGACAACCGGGTGCTGCGGATGGATCTCGCGACCAAGGCAGTCACCGTGTTCGCCGAGAGCGTGCACGGCGCCGACGGCATCGCGGTCGATCACAGTGGCCGGCTTTGGGTCGCAGCGAACCAGGGCGACGAGATCGTCGCCCTCAACGACACCGGGCGCGTTGTTGCGCGTCTGGGTGAATTCCAAGGGATCGCGCGCGACGGCACTCCGGTGGGCCTTCTGTTTCCCGCTTCGCCTTTGATTCTCGGCGACTGGATGTACGTGACCAACCTCGCGTTGCCGCTGACCGGCAGTCCCGCGGAGTGGGAGGCGGACGTCAAGCGCTGGACGATCTCACGCGTCAGGCTGCCACGAAGGTAGCCGGCAAAGCGCGGCCTGGTTCAACGCTTTGGATGCACGATAAGTTCCGGATAACCGGTCGCAGGATCCGGTTCGCGCGTGAAGGACCACTGCGG
>DASQAE010000750.1:0-2810 GCA_035635915.1 Burkholderiaceae bacterium
GCTCAGCAGCGGCGCGGCGGCAGTGTTGCCCTCGAGCTGGTAGTCACGCGTCACTGCCGAGGCATCGCCGCTCTGGTCATCGAGCAGCGGCCGTACGCCGCAGTAGTCCCACGTTACGTCGCCAGGTGTGACCGGGCGCGCGAAATACCGGCTCGCCTGCTCGCACAGATAGGAGACTTCGTCGGCGTCGATGTGGGCCGCTTCGGGCACACCTTCGATCTCGACGTCGGTCGTGCCGATGAGCGTGAAATCTTCTTCGTAGGGAATCGCAAAGATGATGCGCTTGTCCGGGTTCTGGAAGATGTAGGCGAACTCGTGCGTAAAAATGCGCGGCACCACGATATGACTGCCCTTCACCAGCCGCAGGCTGCGCGTTGCAAGCGCCTCACCATGCGCGGGCTTGGCCGCGCCACGCAGGAAACTCTCCGCCCACGGACCCGCGGCGTTGACCAATGCACGCGCAGCCACGGTGGCGCGTGCCCCGTCAGCCCGCTGCAGGGTGACCGACCATCCGTTTTCGGCGCGTACCGCGCTCACACATTGGCAGCGCGTCAAAATGGTTGCCCCTTTGGCGCGCGCATCGATCGCGTTGAGGACCACCAGGCGCGCGTCATCGACCCATCCGTCCGAGTACTCGAAGCCCTGGGTGTAGCTCGACTTCAGCGGTGCGCCCGCCGGATGCGTGCGCAGGTTGACGGCGCGGCTGGCGGGGAGGACTTCGCGCCGCGCCAGGTGGTCGTAGAGGAACACGCCCAGGTGGATCAGCCACGCCGGACGCATCGACGGGTCGTGCGGCATTACGAACCGCAGCGGCCGCATGATGTGCGGCGCGCTTTTCAGCAGGACTTCGCGCTCCTGCAGCGCCTTGCGCACCAGTCCGAACTCGTAGTACTCGAGGTACCGCAGCCCGCCATGGATGAGCTTGGTGCTGGACGATGAGGTGTGTTGTGCGAGGTCGTCCTTTTCGACCAGCACGACCGTGCAACCACGTCCGGCCAGATCGCGCGCGATGCCGGCGCCATTGATTCCGCCGCCCACGACGAGAACATCGCACTGCGCCGGGACGGCGAATGCGGATCGTTCTTCGGTAGCGGCAGCACTCATTTCGGGCGGAAAAACGGGGGCGCGGATGTGGGCGCGGGGTGGGAATATAGACGCTTCGTTTCGTTTTCGCGCGATTCGATTCGTTTTAGACTGAATCCATGACACCCAATCCGCGCCAAGCTGGCTTGTTGGAAGAGGTCCGCGCCCGCGGCACCGTTTCGGTCGAAGCGCTCGCTTCGAAGTTCGGCGTCACGCTGCAAACCGTGCGGCGCGACGTGCAGCGTCTGGCCGAAGCCGGCCTGATCGCGCGCTACCACGGCGGGGTTCGAGTGCCGAGTTCGACCACCGAAAACATCGGCTATGGCCAGCGCCAGACGCTGTTGGCCGACGAGAAGTCACGCATCGCCAAGGCGGTGGCCGCTGCGCTGGCCGCGCGTTTCCCCGAAGGTTGCTCGCTGATCCTCAATATCGGGACCACAACCGAGGCGATCGCGCGTGAATTGGTGGCCGCGCGCAACCTGCGCGTGATCACCAACAACCTCAACGTCGCGGCGATCCTTTCCGACAATCCGGATTGCGAGCTGATCGTTGCCGGCGGCGTGGTGCGCTCACGCGACCGCGGCATCGTCGGCGAAGCAACCGTCGACTTCATCTGCCAATTCAAGGTCGACGTCGGGTTGATCGGCATTTCCGGCATCGAGGCCGACGGCACGCTGCGCGACTTCGACTACCGCGAGGTCAAGGTCGCGCGGGCGATCCTCGACCATTCGCGCGAAGTCTGGCTCGCCGCCGATCATTCGAAATTCAATCGCCCTGCGATGGTCGAACTCGGCAGCATCGACCAGATCGACATGCTGTTCACCGATGCCGCTCCGCCGCCGGAGTTCAGCGGGCGTATTGAACAGGGCGGGGTCGAGCTCGTGATCGCTGCGTAGTGATCAGGACTCCCTCCAGTACGTGAGCGCAGTCGCCCAAGCGGCGTGTACATTTTCAGCATCGCTCGACGCACCGGAGATGCCAGATGTTTTGCTGCACGCTCTCTCGCCTGCTGCTCGGTTTTGGTATCGGCGCGCTTGCATTTGCAGCAAATGCGCAGGCACTTCCCGGTAAGGCGGCGCCAGAATTCGCGTTGACCGATGTAACCGGCAAGCGGGTGCAACTGGCCGACTTCCGCGGCAAGTACGTCGTGCTCGAGTGGAACAATCCGTCGTGCCCGTTCGTACAGAAACACTACGACAGCGGCAACATGCAAGCGCTGCAGAAGCGCTTCACCGCCGCCAACGTGGCGTGGCTGACGATCAATTCAACCGCGATGTCGCACTCGAACTTCCGCACGGCTGCCGATCTCGCAAGCTGGATGAAACAACACGACGGCGCGCCGACGGCGCTGATGCTGGATACCGATGGCAAAGTCGGCCACGCATACGATGCGCGCGCCACGCCGCACATGTACGTGATCGATCCGAAGGGCACGCTGATCTACGCGGGCGCGATCGACGACAAACGCAGCAGCAATCCGGCCGACGTGAAGATCGCGAAAAACTACGTCGCGGCGGCGCTGGACGACGCGATGGCGGGCCGTCCGGTAGGCATCGGCCATACCCAGGCGTACGGCTGTACGGTCAAGTACTCCGATTAGAAGGCTCGCTTCGCCGCGACCACCATCTGCCGTGCTCAATCCTGGTGGCAGACCATGCACGCGAACGGCGTCGCGATCATGATGCGTTGAAACGTTTTGTCGGCCGCGCCATCGCTGCGGTTGAATG
>DASQAE010000751.1:0-3545 GCA_035635915.1 Burkholderiaceae bacterium
GGACGCACCTTTGGTGCGAGGTTGACGGAAGTAGGCCTACCGCGGCCGCCCGTTTTCCCACAGCGTGAAGAAGAAGGTCGCGCCCTGACCCGGTTTGGAATCGGCCCAGATGCGGCCGCCGTGCTTGCGCACGATGCGCTGCACCGTCGCCAGGCCGACGCCAGTCCCTGGAAACTCGTTGCTCGAGTGAAAGCGCTGGAACAGGCCGAACATCTTCTCGGCGAATCGCATGTCGAATCCGGCGCCGTTGTCGCGCACGAGAAAATGGGTCTTGCCGTTTTCAGCACGCGCGCCGAATTCCAGGCGCGGCTGCGCCACCTTGGCCGAAAACTTCCACGCGTTGCCCATCAGGTTCTGCAGCACCAGGCGCAGCAGCGTACGGTCGCCGTCCACGACCAGACCGTCGGCCAGCACGAATTCGGTGGCACGCGCCTGATCCTGCGCGCGCAATTCGTCCGCGAGCTCACGCGCCAGCCGCGACAGGTCGACCCGCTCGCATTCGATTTCACGGCTGGTCATGCGCGACAGGGAAAGCAGGGTGTCGATCATCGCGTTCATGCGCTGGCCGGCCGCGACGATCCGCTTCAGGTGCTCGCGACCAAGGTCATCGAGCCGCTCTCCATAGTCCTCGAGCACGATGTTGGCGAAACCATCGACGACGCGCAGCGGTGCGCGCAGATCGTGCGAAACCGAGTGCGAGAAGCTGTCCAGCTCCTTGACCGCGACCTCGAGCTGGCGCGTGCGTTCGGCGTGCTGCGCTTCGAGCTGCACCAATTCGTGCGGCGGCGCGGCCGCGGCGCGAGCTGCGGCCAGCAGCGGCGTCAGGTTGTGTGCAACCCCCGCGTATCCGGCGAAGCGCCCATCCGTCGTCATTAGCGGAAGTGCGCTGAACAGGAAGGTCTGTTGCCCGGCTCCGTCGCCCACGTTCACCGGAAGATCGAAGAAAGCCGCTCCGGCCGCCGTCTGAGCGAGCAATCCGGCCGGCGCCTGAGTATCCAACTCGATCTGCCACGGTTTGCGCCCGATCAGGACCCGGGCATCGAATCCGGCTGCTGAGCGCTGGCCGGGGTTGACCTCGGTCACCTTGAGGTCGGCGTCGCACCGCCACTGCCAGTCAGCAGAGGCCGCCAGCGCGAGGCGGGCGGCCCGTAGCGGACTGCGCATCAACCACCAGCGCGCGGCGCCCAGGAGCACCAGCGCAGCCACTGCGCCTCCCAACACGGCGAGCGTCACACCTCCGGATGCCGCACCGGTATTTGCCATGGCGGGCGCGCTGACACACAGCGCTGCCCAGGCACACCGCGCCACCCGACAATCGTGCGAGCTGCTGGCCTTTTCCCCCACGGCCCGATTGTGCCAGCGCCGCGCGCCGCCCCCTAAGGGGACCGTTTGGATGGGACCCTTTGCGGCCGGCATCTCAGAGGAGAAATGGCCCGCCAACGGACGTTTTTTCCCGGCGGTAATCGCGTCAAGTTAGCGCAAGGTCTGTCGAAATCGAACTGAGGCGCACCGCGTCCGCACCATCGTGGATGCAGTGCAAGAAGAAGTTTCCGTCCCGGCGAAATCGAGAGAAATGCGACTGACCTGGTCCCGATCTGGTGCTGCAAGCGCGGTGAGCCCACCGCAGCCTGCCGTGCTCGATTTCCCGCGCGCGGACGGGCCGCAGCGGGCCGCGGCCGCGGCGCAGGCGCAGCTGCTTCCGCCGGGGCTGCCGGTAGCGCGGTTCTCGGTGGCGTCGGTCGTGATCGGCATGCTGGTCATCGTTACCGTCTGGTCGTTGGGCGCGAGCTTCTTCGTCAATCACCTCGGCTTGCGCCATGCGCTCGAGAACAAGCAACTCGATCGCGCCGTGCGCGCCGCGGTCACCGTCGAGACCGTCGTTGCTGCCGACGCGCAACAGCTCGAGACAAGCGTGCGCATGCTCGCGGGGGACGCGCAATTCCTGAGCACGCTTGCGGTCGATAGCGGCTCGGTTCGCAACGCGCAGATTCTCTCGGCCGTCGCGTCGGCGCACCGGCGTATCGGGGCCGATCGACTCGAGCTCTACGAGGCCAGCGGCCGCCTGCGCGCGGGTGTCGGCCCGGCTGGCGAATACTTCAGTACCTCGTCGACGCGACCGCTGCTCCCGCTGCTGGCACAACTGCCGGGCGGCGACGCACAGCGCCAGCTTGTGGTCGACGGCGACGCACTCGTGCTCCTGGTCGCGGCGCCGCTTCCCCTGCCTGCGGGGGCACCTACGTCCGCGCCGGTCGGATATCTGGTCGCGGAGCGCCGCATCGACCGGCGCTACCTGCGCAAGACGCTCGCGACGGTCGGCGCCGAGGTCGTGCTCTTCGACGAACGCGGCCTGGTGCTCGGCACGCCGCCGGATGAAATGCCGACCGTCGACATGGCGGCCTTGAACTCGGTGCTCACACGCGCGAGCGCGATGACCGTTGAGGCCGAGCACGGCGAACCCATCGCGCTGCGGCCGCTCAGGCTCGCCGGGCGCTCGCTGGTCATCGCCGCGTTTTCCGGCCAGGCGGCCGAAGGCGCGGCGCTTGCCGATGCGCGCCAGCGCATGCTCGTCACGGCGCTGATCACGCTGGTCGGAACACTCGCGCTCGGGCTCGTGGTCACGCGGCTTCTGATCCGTCCGATCAAACTTCTCACCGAACGAGCGGAAGCACTGTCGTTGCGTTTTGCAGGGCGTTCGGTGCCGCGCACCGGCGGCGAACTGCAATCACTGGTCGGCGCGTTCGAGGCGATGACCGCGGCGCTGCTGGGGCACTCGGAGCGGCTGAAGCAAGCGCACCTGAACGAGCTGCAGAACAGCCTCGAGCTGCAGCGGCAATACGCATTGATGCGCTTGTTGCGCGGACTTGCTGCGGCAGCGAACGAGTGCGACTCGGTCGAGCAGACGCTGACGCGGGCGTTGCAGGAAATCGGCGAATACCTGGACTGGCCGCTTGGCCGGGTTGCGCTGCTCGAAGGCGTTGGCGGCGAAAACACCGGTTCGCGGTCGCTTTGGTTCCGGCGTGACGAACACCGCTTCGCCGCGTTCGTCGAGGCGAGCGAAGCACTTGCACCGTCGCCGGTGGCAACCGGCCTGCTCGGGCGCGCGTATCTGAGCGGGATGCCGCACTGGGTGTCCGATCTGTCGCGTCTGACCGAGTGGAAGCGCACCGAGCCTGCGCGTGCCTGCGGCCTGCAAACCGGTCTGGTGATTCCGGTCACGGCGCACGGTCATGTGACCGCGTTCATCGAGTTCTTCTGCGATCACCGCGTCGAAGCCACGGTGGAGATGCTGGAGCTGGTCGAAGCGATCGGCGCCGAGCTGTCGCGCGTCGCCGAGCGCCATCGCGCTGAACACAACAAGCGCACCGACGAGCGCGAACTGCGTCGCCTCGCGATGATCGCTTCTCACACACAGAACAACGTGGTGATTCTGGACACGTTTGGTCGTGTCGAATGGGTCAACGACGCGTTCATCCGCCACTCCGGCTACACGCTGAACGAAATCGGCGGCAAGGTCGTGCACAAGGTCATCCGTGGCGCGGAGACCG
>DASQAE010000752.1:0-4683 GCA_035635915.1 Burkholderiaceae bacterium
CTGAGCCGCCGACGCGGCCGGCCCGATTCCTTCGCGATGAAGTGCCCGTTCTGCCAGCATCCGGACACCCAGGTCATCGACTCGCGCGCCTCTGACGAAGGGGCATCGATCCGGCGCCGGCGCAAATGCCTGAGCTGCGAGAAACGCTTCACGACCTACGAGAAGGTCGAACTCGCCATGCCGACCATCATCAAGCGCGGCGGGGGGCGCGCCGAGTACGACCGCGCCAAGCTGCTGACTTCAATGCAACTCGCGTTGCGTAAGCGCCCGGTGCCGAGCAACGTGGTCGATGAGGGCGTGGCGCGGATCGAGGAAAAGTTGCGTTCCTCGGCGCAACGCGAGATCAAGAGCGAAAAGCTGGGCGAGCTCGTCATGCGCGAGCTCAAGCGTATCGACAAGGTTGCCTACATTCGTTTCGCTTCCGTCTACCGCAGCTTCGAAGACGTCGACGACTTCTCCGAGATGGTGAAAGAAGTACGACCGGCGCGCCGGCGACGGTCCTGACCACCCGGGTTCCAGTCGTTCGGCGCTGATTGGCCGGTCGATCCGGGTCAATTCGCGTCAGATTGCAGCTCCCCTCTTGAAACTGCGCGGTCGGCCGCCCAAATACGGCCCGTGTGATTTCCGCGCTTAAGGAGTGCGACATGAGAGTGGCATTGGTTCGGCACGACCCGTTCGGGTCGTGGCTTGTTGGTGGTCTGCGTCCCGGCGTGCGGCCGGTCCGTGCCCCAGCCCAGACCAACGGTGATGCGGCCGCGATGCCGGCCCGCGTCGACGTGGTCGACAAGGGGGATCGGTTCGCCGTGAAGGTTGACCTGCCGGGCGTCAGCAAGGAGGACATCAAGGTTGAAGTTGAGGGAGCGCGCGTCTCGGTGAGTGCGACCACGCGCGCCAGCGGCGCGAGCGAGGCTGAATCGAAGCAAATAACGGTCTTGCGCGCGGAACGGGGTGGCGCGAAATACGCGCGCACGCTGCAGTTGCCGGCGGAGGTTGATGGGGATGCCGCGGAGGCCATCTTCGAGAACGGCGTCCTCAGTCTGGCTCTGCCCAAGCGCGTGCAGGTCACGCAGGTCGTGGTGAGCTGACGCGTTTCTTCCGGCAAGGGGTCTTGAAGCGTCAATACGAGGCCCTAGGTAAGTTGAAATGGCTTTGACTTTTTGGAGGTCAGGAAAATGGCAAACGTTTTGACTCGCCGCGATCCGTTCGGATCGCTGTTCGACGAATTCTTTACCGACTTTTTTGCCCGCGGCGGCGTTCCGGCGCTGCGCAGCGGTGAGCTGCCTTCGGCCGTGCGTGCGCGCATGGACGTGATCGATAAGAACGACCGATTCGAAATTCTGGTCGACCTGCCGGGTGTAAAGAAGGAAGACATCCAGGTCTCGATCGAAGGCTCGCGCGTGGCAATCACCGCTGAGAGCAAGAGCGAAAAAGAAGCGAAAGATGGCGATCGGGTGCTGCACTCGGAGCGGTTCGCTTCCAGCTACGCGCGCACGTTCGAGCTGCCGGCCGAAGTGACGGAACAGGGCGCGGAAGCCAGCTTCGATAACGGTGTATTGAAGCTTGTTCTTCCGAAGCGCGCGACAGTCACCAGCAAACGCCTGGCGATCAAGTGACAAAACGGCCCGCAAGGGCCGTTTTGTCATCCCGAGCGAAATCGAGGGATCTCGGTCCACGATGATCGAGGTCCTTCGCCCGCGGCTGAGGACGACGAAAACCAGCACCTGCTCCGCGTATCCGCGGCGAAGGACTGTTCGGATCAACGCGTTTTGCGTCACCGTACAATTGGCGACGCAATGTATTCGGAGCTCGATCACAAGTTCATGAGCCGCGCGCTTGATCTGGCGCGCAACGCCCTGTTCCAGGCGTCGCCGAATCCGCGCGTCGGATGTGTGGTCGTGCGCGAGGGTCACATTCTCGGCGAAGGTTGGACTCAGCCACCGGGCTCGAATCACGCCGAGATCGAGGCACTGCTCGACGCGCGCCGCAACGGTCACGATCTGCATGGCGCCACCGCTTACGTCACGCTCGAGCCCTGTTCTCACTTCGGCCGCACCCCTCCTTGTGCCACGGCGATAATTGAAGCGCGTCTGGCGCGTGTCATCGCGGCGGTCGAGGATCCCAACCCGCAGGTTGCCGGACGCGGCCTGGAGATGCTGCGCTCCAACGGCATCGACGTGCGGTGCGGACTGCTTGCCACCGAGGCGAGTGAGCTCAACATCGGTTTTTTTTCGCGCATGAACCGCGGCCGACCCTGGGTGCGCATGAAGATCGCTGCCAGCCTGGACGGGAAGACCGCGCTTGCGAACGGTATTTCCCAGTGGATCACCTCCGAAGCTGCGCGCAAGGACGGGCATGCGTGGCGCGCGCGCGCGTGCGCCGTCGCAACAGGCATCGGCACGGTGATCGCCGACAACCCTCAGCTTTCGGTCCGGCTCGTGACGACGCCGCGCCAGCCGCTGAAGGTGCTGGTCGATTCGCGCCTGGAGGTTGATCCCGAAGCGCGTTTTTTCGATGGCAACGAAGTGCTGGTCGCATGTGCGTTCGCCGACCCAGCCAAGGTGACGGCGTTGCGCGACAAGAACGCCGAGGTGATCGAAATCCCGAATGACGACGGCAAGGTCGACTTGCCGCAGATGCTGCGTGAGCTGGCACGGCGCGGCGTGAACGAATTGCACGTCGAGGCAGGCTTCAAACTCAACGGCTCGCTGGTGCGCGAGGGGTGCATCGACGAACTGCTTGTTTATCTCGCACCGCTGCTCGTCGGCGAGGCGCAGGGCATGGTGCATCTTCCGGCGCTTTCCGATCTTGCCCAGGCGCGCCGGCTCGTTTTCCATGAGGTCACGCCCGTGGGAACCGACGTGCGCGTCCTCGCGCGCTGGGCTCCTTCTTAGTCGGGCGCATGTTTACCGGCATCGTCCAGGCGACGGGACGCATCGTTGCCGTCGATGAGTTGGGCGCCGGCAAGCGCGTCCGCGTCGACGCGCCGGGGTTCGATTTGGCGGACGTGAAGATCGGCGAGTCGATCGCGATCAACGGTGCATGCATGACGGTGACCGACGTGAACGCAGACGCGTTTTGCTTCGATGTGTCCGCCGAATCGCTCAGCAAGACCAGCGGCCTTGATCGTATCGGCGACGTAAACCTGGAAAAGGCGATGCGCTTCGGTGATCGAATCGACGGACATCTGGTGAGCGGCCATGTCGATGCCACCGGCACCGTGATCACCTTCGAACAACGCGCGGAGAGCTGGCTGCTGGTTGTCGAAGCACCGCCGGCGCTGGCCCGTTACTTCGCCCACAAAGGATCGGTGGCAATCAATGGTGTGAGCCTCACCGTGAATCAGGTCGAGGACATTCTTGAAACGCCCGCGCTGACAGGTTGTCGCCTTTACATCAACCTTATCCCGCACACGATTGCGGTCACGACTCTGAAGGATTTGCGTCCGGGCGCGCGCGTCAATCTCGAAGTGGACATGCTTGCGAGATACATCGAGCGGATGTTGCCCGAGCGTTTGCGCGACTGAAGGCGCGCACGGCGCGCTCGCTGACCGCATTCCCGCGTCAAGTAACGCGGCATTCGACGCGCGGTCAGGGTCCGGCCGTAGAATGCCTTACCCTCAAATTGAATCTTAGTTCCCGGAGCCTCCATGCTCGCAGCCGTCCCGGCGCCGTCAAAAAAAGACCCGGACAACGACTCGCCGATCGCGACCGTGCCGGAGATCGTCGATGAGATCCGACGCGGCAACATCGTCGTGCTGATCGACGACCAAGATCGCGAAAACGAAGGCGATCTGGTGTTTGCGGCGGACTTCGTCACGCCTGAGAAGATCAACTTTCTCGCACGTTACGGGCGTGGCCTGATCTGCATGCCGATCACTGCCGAGCACGGGGCGCAACTCGCCCTGACGCCTATGGCGGCGCGCAACCGGACCGTGCACGGAACCAATTTCACGGTTGCCATCGAAGCCGCGGAAGGCATCACCACCGGGATTTCGGCCGCCGATCGCGCGCACACGATTCGAGTGGCGACACGACCGCAAGCGCGTCCCGACGACATCGTGCAACCTGGCCACGTGTTTCCGCTGGTTGCGCAGTCGGGCGGTGTTTTGATGCGTGCGGGACACACCGAGGCTTGCTGCGATTTTGCCCGCCTGGCGGGTTTGAATCCTGCGGCGGTGTTGTGCGAGATCATGAACGACGATGGAACGATGGCGCGGCTCCCGGACCTCATCCCGTTCGCGCGCAATCATTCGCTGAAGATCGGCACGATCGCCGACCTGATTCACTACCGCGCCGCCAATGAATCCTTGATCGAGCGGGTTGGCAGCCGGCGCGTGCTGACGGTGGCTGGCGAGTTCGAATTGGTGGCTTATCGCGATCTGCCCGGCGGCGCGATGCACCTGGCGCTGGTGCGCGGCGCGATTGCGCCCGAACGCGAGACGCTGGTACGCGTGCACGAGCCATCATCGGTGCTGGATTTCATCGACGCGGATGTCAGCACGCATTCGTGGCCGGTGGCCAAGGCGCTTGCCGCGATCGCGCAAGCTGGTGAAGGCGTGGTGGTGTTGCTCAATTGCGGCGAATCGCCGGAGCAACTGTTCGCGCAGCTCACCGCTCTGGGCGACGTGGCTGCGGGATCGAGTGCGCGCACCCGCGGCGGCCGCGCCGACCTGCGCACGTATGG
>DASQAE010000753.1:0-3653 GCA_035635915.1 Burkholderiaceae bacterium
GATCGACAGGCCAATGCCGCACCCGTCGCTATCGCTGTAAAGGCGGTAGAAACGATCGAACACGCGCTCGCGCTCTTCCTCGGGGATTCCCGGTCCGGCGTCCTCGACGATCGCCAGGCCATGCCCGTCCTGAGGCCGAACCGTCACCCGGATCTCGCGGCCGGCCGGTCCGTAACGCATCGCGTTGTCGATCAGGTTGCGCAGCAGCGTGGTGAGAAGCGTTTCGTCGCCGAGCAGTGGTAGCGGTGCTGCCTGAGCGCCGGGTTTGTCATCGGGCCAATGCACTTCTACCTCGCTGCCGCGTGCTTCGATCATCGGCAGACAGTCGGAGAGTGCGTTGCCGACCACGTTCGGCCAGGCGACGTCCTGTTTCATCGCCGTGGTCTGCATGCTTTCCGCGCCCGCGAGCGTGAGCAGTTGCACGACCAGGTGGCTCAGGCGCTCGATGCCGACGCCGACCTGCCGCAGCGCATGTTTACGCGCTTCGTCGCTTGGCGCGACCTGCGCCGCTTCCCACTGCGCACGCAGCGCCGCCAGAGGCGTGCGCAGTTCATGCGCAGCGTCGGCGGTGAGGCGGCGTTCGTTTTCCAACGCAGCGCCGATGCGCTGGAACAACCGATTCAGCGCCGCCAGCATCGGCTGCAGATCGTCCGGCAGCTTTGCGCCACGCATGGGCCGCAGGTCGTCGGCGCCACGCGACTCCAGGTCACGCGCCAGCTCGCGCAAGGGACGCAGCGCGTGGCGCACGGACAACGCAATGAGCACGAGCAGCAACGGCAATGTGAGTGTCCAGGGCAGCAGCTGGCTCCTCAGCAGATCGGTCAGCAGCTCTTCGCGCTCCTTGATCTCCTGGCCGACCGCGACGATGCGTGTGCCGTCCTCCGAAGGAAGGTAATACGTGCGCCACAGCTCGCCGCGGATGTTGGAATCGACAAAACCGTGCGCGTTTGCGACGAACGACAGCTCCGCACCTTCGCGATCGAACAGCAGCTTGGTTCCGGCCGAATCCCACACCGCGATCGACAGATCGTCGAGATCCGCGTTGCCGCGTTTCGCCTCACCGGCCGACTTCACTTGCGTCGGCAGCAGGTTTGCCGACGGCAGCACCGAGGCAACCTGCTGCGCGAGCCGGACCTGCTGCGTATCGAACAGTTCGTTGATTTCGTAACCCGCGTGCAGCACGCTGTAGCCGAACGCGGCCAGCCACGTCAGAGGCACGCCGATCAGAAGCGGCATCAGCAGGCGGCGTTGCAGCGTCACTCGACTGGTTTCGGCGTAGCCGCACCGAGCGCGTAACCCACCCCGCGCACGGTGCGAACGATTTCGGGGGTGATCTTGCGTCGCAGGTTGTAGACGAACACCTCGATCGCATTGCTCTCCAGTTCGTCGCCCCAGCCATACATTTTCTCGAGGATCTGTGTCTTGGACATCACCCGGTCCGGGTTCGCCAGCAGGAGCTCGAGCAACGCGAGCTCGCGGCTGGTGAGCACGACCTGACCGCCCCTCCAGATCACCGACTTCGAGGCGGGGTTGTATTCGAGCTCGCCGTGGCGCCAGGTCGGTTCAGGACGCCCGCGCGCGCGCCGCGTGATGGCGCGCAGACGCGCGGCGAGTTCCTGCAGGGCGACCGGCTTAACCAGGTAATCATCGGCGCCCGAATCGAGCCCGGTGATGCGGCTTGCGACCGCATCGCGCGCGGTGAGGACAAGCACCGGCGTGGTTGAACCGCTTGCGCGCAGCCGGTTCAGGAACGCCATGCCATCCTCGCCGGGCAATCCAAGGTCGAGGATGATCGCGTCGTATGGCGCGCTTTCCATCGCGCGCCCGCCGCTTTTGGTCTCTGTGAACCAGTCGACGGCAAAACCGAGCGACGTGAGTCCACTTGCGAGCCCGTCTCCGAGCAGGGGGTCGTCCTCGATGATCAACACGCGCATGTTGCTGGCGCCTCGCGCCTATTCGTCCGTAGCGCCGACGATCGAGTCGATGCGATGGAGCATGGCCGTGTCGAGTCTGGCGGCGATTTCGGGTGCGCGCATGTTTTCGCGCACCTGTTCCGCGCGGCTTGCGCCCGTGATCACCGTGCTGACGTTCGGGTTCTTCAGACACCACGCGAGCGCAAGTTGTGCGAGCGTGCAGCCGAGTTCTTCGGCCACTGTGGCGAGCTCGCCGACGATGTTGTTGCGCGCGGGGTCGATCAGCCGCTCACGCAGAAAGGAATAGTTTTCCAGCGTGCCGCGCGACCCCGCCGGAATGCCGTTGCGATACTTGCCGGTCAGCAGCCCGCTTGCGAGCGGACTCCAGGTGGTGAGCCCAATGCCCAGGTCGGCGTAGAGCCGTGCGTATTCGCGTTCCACGCGCTGGCGATGGAACAGGTTGTATTGCGGCTGCTCCATCACCGGCTTGTGCAGATGATGCCGTTCGGCAATCTCCCACGCTGCGCGCACGTCGTCCGCGTTCCACTCGCTTGTGCCCCAGTACAGCGCGCGCCCCGACGAAACGATGTCGTGCATGGCCCAGACGGTTTCCTCGATCGGCGTGTTCGGATCGGGGCGGTGGCAGAACACCAGGTCGACATAGTCGACCGACAGGCGCGAGAGCGAGCCATCGATGGCCTGCATCAGGTATTTGCGGTTGAGCGTGTTCTTTTCGTTCGGGCCATCGCCCAGGCCCCAGAAGAACTTCGTCGAGACCAATACGCGGCTGCGCGGCCAGCCGAGTTCCTTGATCACGGCTCCCATGATGCGTTCGGCCTCGCCGCGGGCGTAGATCTCCGCGTTGTCGAAGAAGTTGATGCCCTCGTCCCAGGCGGCCGCCATGCACTCGCGCGCTGCGCGTGTATCCAACTGGTTGCCGTAGGTGACCCAGGACCCGAATGAAAGTTCGCTCACGAGCAGGCCTGAGCGGCCGAGGCGTCGGTAGTTCAAGTTGGTCTCCTGCAAGAACCGGAATTGTGCCCGGTCGTTGCAGACCAGTCCCTTCGCCCAGCGAGCCGGGGTGGAGGCGGGGTTTCGCGAGGCGTGCTCGGCCTACGAGACGGCCGCCGATATTGCGCGCGGAAACTCGCGCGGCAGTTCCTTCTTCAGCTTGCCGCGTGCCCGATGCAGCAACACGTGCACGTGGTTGTCGTTGATGCCGAGATAGTCGCTCACGGCCTGCGTCGGCCATTCGGTCACGTCGCGCAGCCAGAACACCGTGCGTTCCCGTTGCGGAAGTTGCTGCAGGCTTGCGCGCAGCATCTTCCAGAACTTCGCGGTATCGATGTCCTCGTGTTCGTCGGCCACTGCCGCCTGGCGCTCCGCTGCGTCGCAAAGTGTCGTTTCGTCGCAGGGCGCTTCACGGCCACGCGCGCGGTGGATGTCTGTGATCTTGTGGTGCAGGATGCCGATTGCATACGTTTCAAGCGCCGATTCGCCGCGAAACCGATCCGGCGCCGCCAACATCGCTGCCAGGGCTTCCTGCGCCGCGTCCTCCGCCGCGTGGCCATCGTTCAAGCCGCGCCGCGCGTACGCCACCAGGCGGCGCCGCAACTGGCCGAGACGATTGGAATCGAGGTTATGCAGGGACATGGGACGCTCCGTTGATCCGGTTGTTCAATGGGCGCCAGTCTTCCTGGCAAAGATCACGCAAATCTCACGCGGGCGGGGAGATTTGTT
>DASQAE010000754.1:0-1647 GCA_035635915.1 Burkholderiaceae bacterium
CGCAGGCTGGCTCGCGGAGCAGCCTGATGTCGCGCGCGTGTACTTCCCCGGGCTCGCTTCGCATCCGCAATTCGAGCTCGCGCAGCGCCAGCAATCGGGACCGGGCGCGGTGATCTCCTTCGAGTTGAAGGGCGGGTCGCCAGCCGCGCAACGCGAGCGTGCGTGGCGCGTCGTCGACAACGTCAAACTGATGTCGATCACGGCCAACCTCGGCGACACGCGCACGACGATCACGCATCCTGCATCGACCACACACGGTCGCTTGACCGCCGAGGCACGCGAGCGCGCTGGCATCCGCGAGGGACTGCTGCGGATCGCAGTGGGCCTCGAGTCGGTGGCCGACCTGCAGCGTGATCTTGCGCACGCGTTGGCACGGTAGCTCCTGACACGTTAGGCCAGGCGGCCGATGCCTCGCATCACGCGCCGCATCGCTGGCACCGCGGTTAGGTTGCTGTCGGCCCGCTGTTAGGCCCTATTCAGCTTTGTCCCGCACAGCCGTTACTTTGTGCGGAGCAGCGCTTGCAGCGGATCTGAGACAATCGCGCATCGTGCGATCGGACTTGCCATGCCAACGATGACGAAGGTTCCCGACGACATCACGCTCGAGGAACTTTGCCGGCGTGCTGCGAAGGCCCTCGCGCGTGCGGGATTGGAGCATCGCATCGACATCTATCGCGACGTCGACATCGACGACCCCGCAGTGCGGATGATGCTCGGTCGTTCGCATCGCGTGCGCGTGCGCGTCAAGATCACAGCGACGAGCCTGCTTTTCGAATCGCACGAAAGCGAAAACACGGCCGGCGGATCGAAGCCGCTCGAAGAATCGACTTGAGACCGTAGCGCGGCGCCGCCCGGGCAAGGGGCGGCTAGGGGTCGATGGCCCACCAAGCGCTGCGATCGCGACCACAACTTGCAAACACAAGGGGCCGCGGCGCAGCCGGCGACGCTGGTTGCAGGGCATGGCGCTTGCCGCCGTTTTCCCATGGCAGCCAGGACCAAGCGCCGGTGGTCGCAGCACGTCGCTGAAACAAGCGATGCGCTGGATCTCAAAGCCGGGATTTTTACCGCTCGCGATCCAAAGGCGATCGCGCGTTCGCTCAAGCGTTCGGCGGCGGCAAGCGACCGTCGCAAGAGCGATCCATTTCGCTCGGCAATGTCGATGCTCAATTTCTACATCAATCGTGCGGGCCGCACGTTGCCGCAGGCACAGCATCGCCGGCCTCGAAGCAGCCAAGGACGAACTACGCGCGTTGTACAAGCGTCCGCGCGCCAGCGCGCAGGCAAGCACGCGCCCGACCGCGCGTGCCGCCTCGTCGCGGCGCTGAGGCGTCAGCTCCTTTTGCGTGGCACCTTGCCGCCAGCGCGGCGAGCCTGGGACAGACCGATAGCGACTGCCTGCTTGCGGCTCTTCACCTTCTTGCCCGAAGTACCGCTCCTGAGCGTGCCGTGCTTGCGCTCGTGCATCGCAGCCGCGACCTTCTCCTTTGCCTTGTTGCCATATTTGGGCATTTTCGCCTCCGTGCAAACGAAACCAGCTTTCAGCGCGTCTCCGCGTGTTGCCGGGCGGTGCGCGCCTTCCACCACTCACGGGCGGTTGCGATCACAACCGCACGCGCCTGCGGATCACCGTGCAGGAGCGCGCGCAGG
>DASQAE010000755.1:0-3139 GCA_035635915.1 Burkholderiaceae bacterium
CTGGCGGTCGAATTGCGGAACCCAGGAAAAAATTCCTCGGTTACGGCTGCCCCGCCGACGATGCCACGGCGCTCGACCACGTGCACCTTGAGGCCGGCCTCGGCGAGATAACACGCGCAGGTCAGTCCATTGTGGCCTGCACCGATGATGAGGACGTCGCAGCTCTTGGCGGGCATGGCGCCGCGGATGTTACCTGCCCCATGGGCACGATCACCGCAAAGAGCGTGTTACTTGGTGAGGATCAACTTGCCGAGTCGAGTCAAACGCAGCGAATACGACTCGCCGTTGTGACTGATGCGGATTTCGCGTGCTTGACCGAAGAGCGTTCTGCTGTCGATCACGCGCTGCTCGTTTCGTGGAGGCGGCGGCGCCAACGTCTCGGACCTTGTCGGCACCGACTCGAGCTCCTTTTCGATCATCCTTTCCTCCGCCCCGTTTGTGTTGGCACGAAGCTGGCTGGCGCGAGCATGTTTGAAACCTTTGTCGACTACTGATAACCGACGCGGTCGAGAATCTTCTGCGCCGGCGCGATCGATTTTCCGATCGCCGCAATCGGCAGCTCATCGGCCTTGAACTTGCCCAGCGACTCGAGCGCAGGATTGGCCGCCACCGCACCTTTGACCGCAGGCCACTCGTTGTTGCCGTTCGCAAAATATCCCTGCGCCTCCGCGCTCGAAAGGTATTCGAGGAATGCCACTGCATTGGCGCGGTTCGGTGCGTTTTTGGCTACCGCGCCACCGGAGACGTTGACATGAGTGCCGGACGTCGCCTGGTTCGGCCAGACGAACCCGACTTTGCGCACGACGTCGCGATCCTTGGCATCCTGCGAGCGCAGCAATCGCACCCAGTAGTAGGAGTTTGTAAGCGCAACACCGCACTCGCCGGCGGCGACGCCGCGAATCTGATCCGTGTCGCCGCCCTTCGGTGCACGCGCCATGTTCGCCACCATGCCGCGCGCCCATGTCTCGGCCGCGCCTTCACCGCTGCGCTGGACCATCGAACCCAGCAACGAAAGCATGTAAGGATGCGATCCCGATCGCGTGCACACCTTGCCCTTGTTCTTCGCCTCGGCAAGTTCCTCGTAGGTGTCGACGTCCTCGGCTTTGACGGTGTCGCGGTTGTAGACGATGACGCGCGCGCGAGTGGAAAAACCGAACCACGTGTTGTCGCTCGAGCGCAGGTGCGCCGGGATGCGCTGGTGGAGAATCTTTGACTCGGTCGCCTGGAACAGCCCGTCGCTCTGGGCGCTCCATAAACGCGCCGCGTCGACCAGGAGCACGACATCGGCGGGACTGTTCACGCCTTCGCTGCGCAAGCGCTGCAGCAACTGCTCGTCGCCGAGTTCGATCCGATTGATCTTGATGCCGGTCTGTTTGGTGAAGTTCTCGTACAGCGCTTCGTCGGTTTGATAGTGGCGCGCCGAATAAAGGTTGAGCACACCTGCTCCCTGCGCGCGCACTTCGCGACCCAATGCGATGCCGACGACCACCAGTGCGGCAGTCACTGTGATACGCAGCGCACGCTCCAGGAAAATTTCCGCGCGTCGACCTGCGCCTTCGTCATTCATCCAACCCCTCCAACCGGTTTCTGAGTGCCGAACGACAATAACGCGAATAAATCTCAAATGCAAATTCTTCTCATTTAGAAGCAGTGGTCGCGAGCGCACGCGCAGTCACGCCGACACAGTCAGCGCGAACGTGCAAAAAATCTGGCGGAGAAAACGGTGGGCTCAGGGCCCGTTCGGAAAGTCCTCGAGCCGCAAGGAAGACGGCGACGAGGCGGTGCTCTCTTGACTTGCAACGGGCAGCGTTTCCTGCGCGGCGAGTTCGATGCGCCGTGCACCGTTGAAGCGATCGCGCCAATAACGATCGTCCAGGCCATCCACGCGCACCTGGCCGTTGCGGCCCGGGGCGTGAACAAATCGTCCCTCGCCCACGTATAGCGCGACGTGTGAGTTTGGTCGGCCAAGCGTGTTGAAGAACAGCAGATCACCCGCGCGCAGTTCGGCACGCGCAACGCGATGGCCTATACGGCTGATCTGTTCCGAGCGGCGCGGCAGGTCAAGCGCTACGGCGCTCTTGAAAACGTGCCGCACCAGGCCGCTGCAGTCGAGGCCGCGCCGAGGATCGTTGCCGCCCCAGCGGTAAGGCACACCCAACAGCGAGAGCGCCTGGACGACGACCTCGGCGCTGGTTTCGGGCGCGTCAGCCGCCGCTCGTGCGGCGGGACAGGAGGTCGCTGCCCAGACCGCTGCCGCTGCGAATACGGCCCGCCGAGCGGGCCTGAACGAGGTCAGGATGAACATTGAAACCAACCTAGGACCTATTCCTCCATCCAAGATAGCCGATAAGCGGGCGAATCCCCGCCGGATTCGTCGATTTGACACGCCCGATTGCGGTAGATTTCCCTGCCAGCCGGTCATGTGCGCGATCGCGCACCGACGCGGCGGTTGCGGTGCAGCGTGTCGTGCGTACCCTCCGAAAGCAAGCCAGCTGCGGCGGCTTCAAAACCGCGCATCCTCATTGCCGATGATTCGCGCATCGTGCGCGCGTCATTGACTCAGCACATCCGCGACCGCTTCGACATCCGCGAGGTGGTCGACGGCGAAGCCGCATGGCAGGCCATCCTGCTCGATAGCGCGATCCGGGTCGTTATCACCGACCTGGCAATGCCGAAGGTCGATGGATTCGAATTGATCGGCCGCGTGCGCAGTTCGAAGGTGCAGCGCGTGCGCGAATTGCCGGTGATCGTGATCACGTCGGCCGACGAAACGACAGAGCGCGAGCGCGCATCGGCCGCCGGCGCGACCGACTTCCTCGATCGTGGCATCGGCAGCGCCGAGCTGACGGCGCGCCTCGAAGTGCTGGTGCGCCTGTCGAGCACGCGCGAGGCGCTGCAAGAAACCCAGGCGACCCTCGAGTCCTCACGCACGGTCGATCCCGAAACCGAATTGCTTGCGCTGGCGTTTTTCGACAAGCAGGTTGAAAAGCTGGTCTCTTACGCACGGCGCAATCTTTCCGATGTCGCGCTGATAAGCGTTGTGGTCGAGCTGACATTCAACACGCCCCAACAATCCGACTCCGAAATCGACCAGCGCGCCAAACTGGTCGGGCGTGCGCTCGCCGCTTCGATCCGGCTC
>DASQAE010000756.1:0-5611 GCA_035635915.1 Burkholderiaceae bacterium
GAAGCCGGACGCTGCGCTTGCCTTCGAGGAGCTGATCACGTTCTTGCGCGCCCAGCGCATCGCTTCGTTCAAATTGCCGGAGCGGTTGGAGATCCTGCAGGAGTTTCCAGTGAGTCCGGTCGGAAAGATATTGAAGCGGCAGCTGCGCGATATGGTCGCGGCGAAGCTGCTGGCCGAAGCAAACGGCCGAAACGGGTAATCGAACATCGAAAAGGAATCGCCATGGGCCCATTAGCCGGCCTGCGTATCGTCGAACTCGCAAGCATCGGTCCGGGCCCGATGTGCGCGATGCTGCTTGCCGACCTCGGCGCCGATGTCGTGCGTGTCGATCGCATCGAACCAAGTGGCTTGGGCGTCGGCATGACCACGGCGTTCGATGTCTGCGCGCGCAACCGGCGCTCGATCGCGCTCGATCTGAAACGTGCCGAGTCGCTCGGGGTCGTGCTCCGGCTGGTCGAACGTGCCGACGTGTTGATTGAAGGTTTTCGGCCCGGCGTCGCCGAGCGGCTCGGCCTTGGGCCGGACGTCTGCCTGGCGCGCAACGTGCGTTTGGTCTACGGCCGCATGACGGGCTTCGGCCAGGACGGACCACTTGCCTCTGCGGCCGGGCACGATCTCAACTACATCGCGCTCACCGGCGCGTTGCATGCGATCGGCCCGAAAAATGGCGCGCCGCTGCCGCCGCTGAACCTCATCGGCGACTATGGGGGCGGCGCGCTTTACCTCGCACTGGGCATCCTCTCGGCGTTGTTCGAACGCAGTCGTTCCGGCAAGGGCCAGGTCGTCGACGCCGCAATGGTTGACGGCGCGGCATCGTTGATGTCGATCTTCTATGGCCTGGTCGCCGCAGGCACGTGGACGACCGAGCGTGGCCGCAACCTGCTCGACGGGGGCGCTCCGTTCTACAGCGTCTACGAAACCGGCGACGGTCTTTACGTTTCGATCGCCGCGCTGGAGAACAAGTTCTTCGCGGAACTGGCGCGCCTGATCGGACTGGACACGCGGTTCGTACAGAGGCAGATGGACCGCTCTCTGTGGCCGGAACTGCGCGCGCAAATGAGCGAGATTTTCAAGCGCCGCACGCGCGCGCAGTGGTGTGAACTGCTCGAGGGCACCGACGCGTGTTTTGCGCCGGTGCTGTCGATGACGGAGGCGCCGGGTCACGCGCACAACACGAAACGCGGCGTGTTCGTCGAACTGAATGGTTTTGCACAACCGGCGCCGGCACCGCGTTTTTCGCGGTCGCCGCCGGACAAGCCACAGCCGCCGCCGGAGATTGGCACGCACACTCAAGCGGTGCTCGAAGAAGCCGGATTCGACGGCGCCGCCATCCAGGTATTGCGCAACGCCGGCGTGATTGGCTAGTCGGGCTGCGCGGCGAGCGCCGCATCGACCGTGGGATAAGCGAGTCGCAAGCGAAGTTCACGCTTGATGCGCCGATTCGCCAGCCGGCGCGATTCGCTCATGAACGAGTACTGCGCTGGCGAGAGCGCGGCCTGCAACGTTGCGCGCGCGAGCCGCGGTGGCCGCGGCAGGCGGAAACGATCGGCAACCCGGTCGAAGTAGTCACCCATTTTCAGCGTCGAGTCGTCAACCGCGTTGTAGACGCGTGCAGGCGCGCCGCGAAACAACGCGACAATGGCAAGCCGCGCCAGGTCGTCGGCGTGGATGTGATTCGTGTAGACGTCGTCCTCTGCGCGCAGCGTCGGCGTCGCGGCGCGCAACCGATCGAGCGGCAGCCGCTCCGCGGCGTAAATGCCGGGCACGCGCAAGACCGTGGCGTGGATTGGAGCAGCGCGGACGATCGCTTCGGCCGCGAGCCTGCGTTTGGCGCGATCGCTGACCGGCATAGGGCGTGCGGTCTCGTCGATCAAGGCGCCCGCGCGATCGCCGTAGACACCGGTGGTGCTGATGTACACGGCGCGTTTGATGCGCGCGCCGGACACACAACGCAGCCGCCGCGTGCGTGGGTCACCGGCGCCGAGGGCCGGCGGTGGCACGAGATCGATCCAGCGCGATGAAACGCCGCGCAGCCGCGCCACAGTCAGTGCGACGTCGAGGTTCACGACCACCGGCACGGTTCCCGCTGCGCGCAACTCGACCACGCGCAACGCGGTGGCGGTGGTCGCGATGATGCGAAAGCGGTCGCGCAGCCGTGCGACAATTCTCAGGCCGACGTCACCGCAGCCGACGATGAGCAAGCGGGGACGGCCGAAACGTTTGCGCCCGCGAGGCTTGCGTTCCCGCTGTTCATCCTCAGCTATCGCGGGCGTTTTCATTGCCACAATTGTATGAGCGCGAAGTGAGCCACAAGGTCACCGTCAGGCCGTCCGGGCGGGAGTTCACCGTCGAAGAGGGCGAAACCGTCCTCGCTGCAGGGCTGCGCAACGGTGTTGGTTTGCCATACGGTTGCAAAAATGGCGCATGCGGAACGTGCAAGGGCAAGCTGCTCGAAGGCGAGCTGGTTTATGGCCCGCATGCCTCCTCGGCGCTGAACGCGCAGGAGCAGGCGCGCGGGCTCGCGCTTTTCTGCTGCAGCAAGCCGCTGACGGACCTCGTGATCGAGCAGCGCGAACTCTCGGGTTTCGGCGACATTCCAATCCGCAAGATGCCGTGCCGGATTGCCACCATCGAGCGGCCGGCGCCGGACGTCGCCATCGTTTCGCTGCAATTGCCCGCCAACGAACGGCTGCAATTTCGCGCCGGGCAGTTCCTCGAGTTCATCCTCAAGGATGGCAAGCGGCGCAGTTATTCGATCGCGACCGCGCCGCATGCCGATGAACTGATCCACATTCACGTGCGCCACATGCCGGGGGGCGTGTTCACCGACCAGCTGTTCGGCGCTGGCACGCCGCAGTTGAAGCAACGCGACATCCTGCGCTTCGAGGGGCCGCTCGGAATTTTTTTCCTGCGCGAAGACAATCCCAAGCCGATCGTGCTGCTGGCAAGCGGAACCGGGTTTGCGCCCATCAAGGCAATCGCGCAGCACATCTTCCACAAACGCATCAACCGCGACGAGCCGAACAAACCGGCGCGCCAGGTCGCCCTCTATTGGGGCTGCCGGGCGCGGCGCGATCTGTACATGCTCGAGTTGCCGGCGCAATGGGCGGGCGAAGAGGCGAACTTCCGCTTCGTTCCGGTCTTATCCGATGCCCCACCCGATGATGCATGGACCGGCCGGACCGGGTTCGTGCATCAGGCCGTGATGGAAGACCTGCCCGACCTTTCCGCCTACCAGGTCTATGCCTGCGGCGCGCCGGCGATGGTGGACGCCGCGCGCAAGGACTTCACCGAGCGCTGCGGGCTGCCCGAGGACCAATTTTTTGCCGATGCGTTTACGTCGGAGGCCGACCTGGCCAAAGGCTGAGTTATAGTGCGGCCCATGCATCTGATAGCCCGACGTCGACGCCCGCAAACGCATTTTCATGCGGACGTCAGCGCGCGCCCTGACGACCCAGCCTGACAAACCGTCTGGACGCAAGCACCCCTCTACCAAAGGCCGCAATTCGCGGCCTTTTTGTTTTTTCCGATCTGGAGCGACGATGAAGATCGATCAGTACAACACCGCAGCCGTGATGGCGGTTGCCGCGCGGCCCGAGCTGGTATTCGTCGAGGGCCACGGCTCGTGGCTCTTCGATCATCGCGGCAAGCGTTATCTCGATTTCGTGCAAGGTTGGGCCGTCAACGCGCTGGGTCATTGTCCGGCGGAGATAACCAGCGCGCTCGTGCGCCAGGCCCAGCGGCTGATCAACCCGAGTCCTGCCTTCTTCAACGACATTGCCATCGAACTCGCCGGGCGACTGGCTGCGCTCTCGGGACTGCCGCACGTTTTTCTCGCCTCCAGCGGCGCAGAGGCGAACGAAGGCGCGATCAAGCTGGCGCGCAAATGGGGCGAGAAATACAAGCACGGCGCGTTCGAGATCATCACGTTCGCCGACGCTTTTCATGGCCGCACTCTGGCCACGATGGCTGCATCCGGCAAGGCCGGCTGGGATCGCCTGTTCGAACCGAAGGTGCCGGGTTTTCCGAAGGCGACGTTAAACGACCTGGCGTCGGTTGAAGCGCTGGTCGGACCGAAGACCGTCGCGATCATGCTCGAGCCGATCCAGGGCGAGGCCGGCGTGGTGCCCGCGGACGAAACGTTCATGCGCGCGATGCGCAAGGTATGCGATCGCGAACGTCTGCTTCTGATCCTGGACGAGGTCCAGACCGGCATCGGACGCACCGGCAAGATGTTCGCGTTCGAACATCACGGCATTCGCCCTGACATCGTGACGCTCGGCAAAGGGATCGGCGGCGGTGCGCCGCTGTCGGCGCTGCTCGCGGCCGACGCGGCGATGTGTTTCGAACCGGGTGACCAGGGTGGCACGTACTGCGGTAACCCGTTGATGGCGGCGGTTGGGTTGGCCGTTCTCGACGCGGTCGCACAGCCATCGTTTCTCGCCGCGGTCAACAAGCGCGCGGCGCAGCTCGAACAAGGGCTCGAACGACTGATCGAGCGCCATGGACTCGTAGGCCAGCGCGGCGGCGGCCTGCTGCGCGCGCTCGACCTTGGCAAACCGAATGCGAACCGCGTGGTCGATGCCGCGCGCGAGATGGCGCCGGATGGGCTGCTCCTGAACGCGCCGCGCTCGCATTTGCTGCGGTTCATGCCGGCCTTGAACGTCAAGGCGGAAGAGATACAACTGATGCTTGCCAAACTCGACCTGATTCTGGAGGAGCTGGATGAAGCACATTGAGATTTCCACCGAAAACGCTCGCCTCGACCTGGCGGTGGTGCATCGGTTCCTGACGCAGGAATCGCACTGGGCGCGAGGCATCGACCGGGCGACCGTCGAACGATCGGTACGCCATTCGCTTTGCTTCGGCGCGTACCGTGCGAGCGCACAAGTGGGTTTTGCGCGTGTGGTCACCGACCGGGCGACGTTCGCGTTCGTCTGCGATGTATTCGTGCTGGCCGAGGCGCGCGGGCAGGGCGTCGCGCGCCTCCTGGTGCAGGCGATTACCTGCCATCCGGATCTGCAGGGCCTGCGGCGCATGGCGCTCACAAGCCGCGACGCCAAGGGCTTGTACGAACGAGTCGGTTTCGCGACGCTTGCCAATCCCGAGCGTTGGATGGAGCGTTATGTTCCCTCTATCTATGGAGCCGCATCGTGATCTACATGCCTACCCATTTTTCCGTCGCTGACCGGTCCAACCAACTCGATGTCATGCGCGCGTTTCCTTTTGCGACGCTGGTGTCGGTCGCGGATGGTCTGCCAGCGTTCTCGCATGTGCCGATCGTGGTCGAGGAACGGGGCGAGAGCATCGTGTTGCGTGGCCATGTCGCGATTGCCAATCCGCACTGGCGTTCGTGGGGCCCCGAGCAGGCAGTGATTGCGGTCTTTCATGGACCGAACGGTTACGTGTCGCCGCGGCTGTACAGCGTGCGCGAAGCGGTGCCGACCTGGAACTACATCGTGGTGCATGCGCAGGGGCGATTGCGAGCCATCGAGGACAGCGAAGGCAAGGAACGGATCCTCAAAGCGCTCATCGACATCCACGATGTTGCCTATCGGGCGCAATGGGACGAACTGGGCGAAGAGTTCCGCGAGAAGATGAAGCGCGGCAT
>DASQAE010000757.1:0-3128 GCA_035635915.1 Burkholderiaceae bacterium
AGCGCCACGATGCGCCGGCAGAGCGCGTCGGTAATCGCCCGCGCGCGGCCCGGCGCGATGCCGCTATCGACGTCGAGCGCAACCGTGGTGAGTGCATGCCATTGCATGCCTGAAGGATAAGCAAGGCGCGCGCCAAGTCGAGGCCGTTTGACGCGCCGAAGCGGGCATCGATCGCTTCACTTCGTCTTCGCCGGTGCCAGCACGCCGAGATCGACGATCCACTTCCACTGGCCCTCGATCTTGCGCCAGATGGAAACGTAGTTGCCCGTGCTCTGTTTGCCGCTGCCGTCGCTGGCAGTCCAACGAAAATAGCCCCAGGTGTACCCGAGATCGCCACTGGCCGCGATTTCGCCGCCTTCGGGCGCCCATTCGGGCACCGCACCACCCGATTCGCGAAACGATGCAGCGATTGCCGCGTGGCCCACTACCGGCCCAACGCCGTCGCGAAACATCATCGCGTCCGGCGCCGCATAAGCCACGAAGGCCGCACGCGCTCCGTTGCGCAGGGCGGCTGCTGCGAATGCCCGGTCGGTGTTCAGCACGTCGTCCAACGCCGCCGCACGCAACTCGACGCAGCTGCTCCAGGCCAGCAGGCCGAACACAACCAGCAGGACTTGCCTCATGCGTTTTCCCCTGCGAGATGATGGGTGCGGCGAGCGTACGGACGGCTGTCGGTACGGCCAAGCGCGCAGCGACCGAACGCCGGTTGGCGCGGATGAAGCGGGCGCGCCTACGCCGAGGTGGACTCACGCCCGCAGATGGCGTGTTTGACGCGGCGGCGTCGAGGACGCCCGGGGCCCGGTATGGCGCAGTGGCCGGGCGAATCGCGCGATATCGACGAATGCGAGCCGGCCGCGCGCACCGCTCGCGCGATAGTCCTCCGCCAAAGCGGCCGCGGCGGTGGCGGTGTCGACTCCGCCGGCGGTGCTGAGCCACTGGTACAGCAGGTCATGCACCCGTTCGTTCGCGATCGCGCCCGTCTTTCCGGCTTGCGCGTAAAGCCAATCGGACCAGGCGAGAAAACGCGCGAAGGGTTCTTGCTGCAGGAGCAGTGGCAACGTACGCGCGAAACGGCCCGAGTTGGCCACCAGCTCCCAGCAACGCGCGAACCGGTTCAGCCGCTGCATGGTCGCAAAGTCGACCGCGTTGCTGGCGAGCAGGTTGTAGGGCGGATCCGGATTGAAGCGGAGGCCGTGCGCTTCGGCATGGCGCGCAATCGGCGCGCCGCGCAGGCGCTTGAGGATGCCCACCTGGACCTCGTGCGGTCCCAGTGCAAGAAGCCGGTCGAATCCAGCGGCAAATGAGACCAGGTCTTCGCCCGGCAAGCCGGCGATCAGGTCGACGTGCAGATGCGCGCGCGAGTGCTGCCGCAGCCAGCGCAGGTTCGCTTCGGCGACCGCGTTGTCCTGGCGGCGTGAAATCAGCCGCTGCACGTCGGTGTTGAAGCTCTGGATGCCGATTTCGAACTGCAATACACCGGCGGGAAACTGCGCGATGAGAGCTCGCAAAACCTCGGGCAAATGATCCGGAACCAGCTCGAAGTGCAAAAACGGCGGGTCTTCGGGCATCGCTCGGATGCGCTCGAGGAAGAATTGCAGGATGCGCACACTGGACTCGACCTTCAGATTGAACGTGCGATCCACGAATTTGAAGTGGCGTGCACCGCGCCGGACCAACTCGTCGAGTGACATCAGCACCGCATCGAGCGGGAACGGCCACGCCGTCTTGTCGAGGGCAGAAAGGCAGAACTCGCATTTGAACGGACAGCCGCGCGACGCTTCGACGTAGACGTAACGCTGGCGCAGGTCGGCGTCGGAATACTCGCCGTAAGGCAAGGCGATGGTTTCCAGTCGCGGCTGCACGCCTGCATGCACCTTGCCGGCCGGGCGTGGGCCGCGCAGTACCTGGCGCGCCAGTTGCGCGAACGTTACGTCGCCCCATCCGGTCACGACAAAATCGGCCAACCGACAGATGCGCTGGTGCTCCAACTCGTAACTCACCTCGGGCCCGCCCACGACCACGGTGACATCCGGCGCCACCAGCTTGAGTTGGGCCACGATGCGCGTCGTCTCATCGACGTTCCAGATGTAGACGCCGAAACCGACAATGCGTGGCGCGCGCAGCAGCAACTGCTCGACCATCTCCTCGGTCTTGCGGCCGAGGACGAACTCGACGATCTCGCTTTCCCCGCGCAGGTCACCGAGGTTGGCGCGCAGGTAACGCAGGCCAAGCGCCGCGTGCGCATAACGCGCGTTGACGGTCGCAAGGACGATTGCCGGCATGGTGCAAGGATAACGGCGCGCGCCACCGCCATTGGCCGGCGGACCAGACGATCGAAAGGGCGCGGCAAGCCTAGACTGCGCGCAGGGGATATACCATCGCGAAACCATGCTGCTAGCTTTCGACGACGAGTGGGAAACTGCCCAGCGCCTGGCGCACGCGTGCGGGCGTACGCCTGTGCTCGTCCAGCGCCATCGTTTCCCCGACGGCGAGCTGAAGCTGCGGTTGCCTGGTTCGCTTCCCGCGCAGGTGGTGATGCTGCGCTCGCTCGCATGGCCGAACGAGAAGCTGGTCGAACTGCTGCTGACTGCGCGTACGGCACGCGAACTGGGCGCGCGTCATCTCACTCTGGTCGCACCGTACCTGGGCTACATGCGGCAGGACATCGCGTTCGAAACCGGAGAGGCGGTCAGCCAGCGCATCGTCGGCACCTTCCTCGCAGGTCTGTTCGACTGCGTGATCACCGTGGATCCCCATCTGCACCGCATCGACCGGCTGCAACAAGCTGTGCCGATCGAAGCCGCCATCGCGCTCTCCGCGGCGCCCGCGATCGGCGCCTTCCTGCGCGAGCAGTGCCCCGATGCGCTGGTCGTCGGACCCGACGAGGAGTCCCAGCAATGGGTTCGTGAGGCGGCGCAGGCCGGCGGCTTGCAGTGGGCAGTTGCCCACAAAACGCGGCATGGCGATCGCGACGTGAGTGTCGAACTGCCGGCACAAGACGTGAACGGACGCGCCGTCGTGCTGCTGGACGACGTCGCGAGCACCGGCACAACGCTCGTGCGCGCTGCGCATGGTTTGCGCTCCGCCGGCGCGCGGCGGATCGACGCGGTGGTGACCCATGGCCTGTT
>DASQAE010000758.1:0-2793 GCA_035635915.1 Burkholderiaceae bacterium
GCTGAGGTTCACCGCGCCGGCCACATGGCGCAAGGTGAACAGACGCTCGCTGCGTGCATCGAGGATCACCGTGCCGGGCTCCCGCGCCATGTTCATGAACTCTGCCTCCGAGATGCGCCGCGACTCGCGCAGCGAGCGAACGTCGCTCACGTTCCTGGCAAAGGTGTCGTAATCGATCAGATGGTTGCCGGGCGCCTGAACGGTCTGCGCGTGGGGAGCGGCGGCGGCCACCAGCATGACCAGCGGCAGGAGGAGGCGAAACATGGGCGACGCTCCGGTGGACGGATGCGCGTCTAACGCCACCACGACGCCGCGGTTGACGCGTTTATCTCGATACCGCCCGCATCGTGGCTTGTTTGCGGATCAGGTCGTACAAGGCCTGGGCTGCCGGGGTCAGGTGCGCCAGCGTGCGCGAGAGCAGCACCAGCGTCCGCGACACGACCGGATCGACGAGCGGAACCACTCGCAGCCGCGGATAAGCGCCCTTCTGCATCGCGAGCCCGGGCACCACGGTCACGCCGAGACCCTCAGCCACCATGCCGACGGCGGTGGAACTGCGCTGGACCTCGTAGAACGAGCGGAGTCTTATTTCCTGCTTCTCCAGGGCCAGGTCGAGCAGCGGCCGGTTACCGCTCTCGGCGCCGGCGAGGATCAGCGTATGCGGCTCGAGCTGCTTCCAGGTCAGGCGCTGCTTGCGGGCAAGCGCGTGATCATCGCGGCACACGAGGACGAATCGATCCCTGAGCAGCGGCACGCTTCTGAGTTCGGGATGGTGCGCACCTTGCATGTTGATGCCGAATTCCGCGGCGCGTTGCAGCACCGCCGCCGCCACGTCTGAAGACGCGTGGTCGAGGATCTTGACGCGGTTGTCCGGATAAAGCGCCGCGTACTGCTGCACGAAACGCGGCAGGTAGTGCACTCCCACTGTCGGCACGCACGCAATGGTCACGTCGCCGCGCAGCGACTTTCCGGTTTCGCGGATCTCGACCAGCGCCGTCCCCAAGTCCGCCAACAGGCGCCGCGCCCGCGGCAGGAAGTTCTGTCCGATCGCAGTCAGCGCAACCGAGCGGGTGGTGCGCTCGACCAGGCGCACGCCAAGGAACGATTCGAGGTTCTGCATGCGCCGCGACAACGCGGTCTGCGTGACGTGCAGCTCCTCTGCCGCACGACTGAAGCTGGAACGGTCCGCGATCGCGATGAACGCCTGCACCCCGAGGGTGTCGATTTTCATGCACTAAACTCATCAATCGGCAGAATAAATTCATTTTACTGAACGCGTGCCGGCGCCGAGAATCCTTGCGCAAAGAAGGAGACGCCGATGGCCGACCGAGTCGACGCTGCCTGGGCGGGGCTGCGCGACTGTCTCGACGCACGCAGCCACGCACTGCAGGACGAGGTACGCACCTACCCGACGCCGATCGCGCGCTGCGACGAGCAGTTGACGCATGTGATCGAGCGACGCGACACGGCTTTCAGGCAACTCAGAGCCGCGGCCGAGCTCGATGGCATCCGTGCCGCCGTCGCATCCCGGGAGTGGCGTTCACGCCTGCGCGATTTCGCCGCCAGCCTCGATCCGGCCGATGACCCGATCCTGGCGGCGCAACGCGCGCGCCTGGTCGCGGCGTTGGCGGACTGATGACTACCGCACGGTGCGCGCAACGCGGAAACCGAGGTCGTAGAAGCGCAGCGCCGCATCGAAACGTTCGCGACTCGCGCCGCGGATGAAACGGCGGGAGTAGTTCCAGCTTCCTCCACGCGCAACGCGCTCGCTGCAGTCTCCGTTTGTGCTCCATGCACGGCCGTCTTGCGGCGCTCCGGCATACGAATCGTGCCAGCAGTCTTCGACCCATTGCCAGACGTTGCCGAGCATGTCGTGCAAACCGAACGGATTCGGCGCAAAACTTCCGGCCGGCGCGGTTTGTTTGTTGTCCCATTGGCTTCCGCACCCGTCACAATTGGCGTGGTTCAGCTCGATGCGGTCACCCCAGTAGCGCGCCGTGGTGCGACCGGCACGCGCCGCGTACTCCCATTCGGCCTCGCTCGGCAGGCGGAATCGGCCTGCGGTCTTCGCGTTCAGCCAGCGCACGTAGCGATTGGCGTCCTCCCAACTGACATCGACCACCGGCTGCTGCGCGCGACCCCATCCATGATCGAGCGGCCGGTGGCGGCAACCGCCGTCCTTCGCGCACGCATCCCATTGCTCGAACGTGACCGCGTACCTGGCGATCTCGAACGCGTTGATGCGAACCCGGTGCACGGGACGCTCGTACTGCGAGCCATCGAAGTCGTGCGCGGGAGATCCCATGTCGAATTCGCCCGCGGGCACCTTGACCATCTCCGGACAAAACGCGCATTTCGCCGCCGCAACTTCGGCCACGTTGAAAGGATTGGTGGCCGAGCAGATTGGAGCAAACGCTGCCAGCCACAGCGCACCAGGAAGTGCACGTACCTTCATTTCCACACCGCTACCGTTCAGCGCAACGTGCTGGTTGCCCTGTTGTCAGGCGCGCGAGCCAAAGGCGATTTGAATCCGGCATCCACCGTGTGGCAATAGCGCACTGCCCTGCCTAGACCGCGCCGGCAGCCATGGTTCCCGGCCACCCGGAGCGCGCTGAGCTTTCAAATCGAGCGCTCCCTTCTTGACCGGAAGCCCGCGCGCGACCGACGTTGTCGTCTGAGAATCCCGCCGCCGCCGACTGACCGCCACTGCCATGCACTTCAATGCGGCGCCCCCCTTGCTGGCTCCCGTTTTTCGGCATGCACAAGGTCAGGACGCCGTTTTCATACCTGGCC
>DASQAE010000759.1:0-6225 GCA_035635915.1 Burkholderiaceae bacterium
CGGGGGAGGGAACATGTCCTGCTCACGCCTCGGCCCTCCGCCAGATCCTCAAATCCTTCCACCGCGGGATCCAGCGCTGCATGTACACGCGCCGGGTAAAAAGGATGGCCACGAGCAGCAGCACCACGAAGTGCACCAGCCAGACGCCGATCCCGAACGAAAGGCGTCCCTGCTGGACCCACGCTTTCACCACCGAGAGGCCGTTGTTGTAGAGCAGGAATACGAGCACGGCGAGAATCAGGTTGAACGATCGGCCGACGCGCGGGTTCAGGTACGCAAGCGGAATCGCCAGCAGCGCCAGCAGCACCGCGACGATCGGCTGCGAGATACGAATCAGCAATTCCGCACGCGCGAACGTAGTGCCTTCCGAAAGCAGTCGACCGGTGGTCTTGGCGCGCGCCGCGGTTTCGTTGATCGGCTCATCCGGGCGCGAGTCGATGCGCAACAAATAGCGGTCGAACTCGGTCATCCGGTACTCGGCCGCGCCCGGCACGCCTTCGTAACGACGACCAGACTCGAGCACCAGGTAACGATCGCCGTTGTCGCGTACCTCGATCACGCCCTGCGCCGCGACGATCACGCCCTCGCGGCCCTGGCTGCGATTGCTGACGAACACGTTGCGCACGCGTGCGCCGTCGATATCGACCGACTCGACAAAAAACACGCGGTCAGCGCCGCTGGACTCGATGAATCGTCCCGGGGCAACCTTGCTGACGTCGTCGCGCTGCTCGTAGCGTTTGCGGCTCTCCGCGATCTGGCGCTCGGCCCACGGCGAGACGCCGATTGTGAGCAGCGCTATCAGCACGACGATCGGCGTGGCAAACCGCAGCACCGGGCCGATCCAGGCCAACAGACTCTGGCCCGAGCTGAACCACACCACCATTTCCGAGTCGCGAAAGCTGCGCGACAACGCGATCAACACGGAGACAAAAAGCGTCAGCGTGAGAACGGTTGGCAGGTTGGTAAGCGCCGCAAGCGCGACCAGCTGGAACACCGCGGCGTTGTCGACCCGGCCGCCGGCGGCATCACCGAGGATTCGCACCAGGCCGACTGAGAAGATGATCGAGAAGAGGACCGTGAACACCGCACCCGCGGTGCTGGTGAGTTCACTGAAGATCGCGCGCTTGAAGATCATCGATTCGGCTGCGCCTGCACACTTCGCGGCGTAACTGCCACGAAGCCGCCGCTATACTGCGCCGCCTCGTTGCGGGAGCGTCGAAACAGACTGTTTCGCCGCGATTCTCGTCATTGCAGGAGGCCAGAGAACTCCGCAAGACGAACGACCGCCAGCCACAAATGTCGATAGGAGACTCGATGGACTTTATCACGAAGGTCGGTGCCGCCGACTCTGTCAAGGCGGATTGCGTGGCAGTCGGCGTGTACGCCGATGGCGAGTTGACCGCCTCGGCGCGGCGCGTCGACGCCGCGACCAAGGGCGAGGTGCGCGCGGCCGTCAAAAGTGGCGATGTCACCGGCCAGCGTGGATCGACGACCTTGTTGCGCGCGCTGCCCGGCGTGGCCGCCGCCCGCGTGCTTCTGGTTGGCCTCGGCAAGGCGGGCGAATTCACCGACAAGGCTTATGCGGATGCGGTGCGCGCCGCGGTGCGTGCCGCAGGTCACGGAACGCGCGAGCTCGCGATCGCCGGTGCGGAGTGGCACGTGAAGGGGCGCGATGCGGCGTGGCACGCCCGCACGTTTGCCATCGCCGCGCGCGAGGTCGCCTTTCGCAGCGATGAACTGAAAAGCAAGCGCGATGGCAACCAGACGTTGCCGGAGCGGGTTGTTTTGTTGCTCGACAAACGTCCCGCCGACGAGCAGCGCGCCGCCGAAACCGGGTTGCGCGAAGGCATCGCGATCGCCAACGGCATGGCGCTCGCCAAGCGCCTCGGCAACCTGCCCGGCAATGTCTGCACGCCACGTTTCCTCGGCGATCAAGCCAGGAAACTCGCCAAGGAATTCAAACTCGGCGTCGAGGTGTTCGAAGACAAGCAGGTCGAGAAACTCGGTATGGGTTCGTTTTTGTCGGTCGCGCGCGGTTCGGACGAGCCCGCACGGCTGATCGTTTTCAAATACCAGGGCGGCGGCAAAAGCGCAGCGCCGTACGTGCTGGTGGGCAAAGGCATCACGTTCGACTCTGGCGGCATTTCACTCAAGCCCGGCGCCGCGATGGACGAGATGAAGTTCGACATGTGCGGCGCGGCGTCGGTCTTCGGAACGATGCGCACGCTGGCGGAGCTGAAACCGAAGGTCAACGTAATCGGCATCGTCCCCGCCTGCGAGAACATGCCGTCGGGGCGGGCCAACAAGCCAGGCGACATCGTGACGTCGATGTCGGGTCAGACGATCGAAATCCTCAACACGGATGCCGAGGGCCGGCTGATCCTGTGCGACGCGCTGACGTACGCCGAGCGCTTCAAGCCGGCCGCGGTGATCGACATCGCCACGCTGACCGGTGCCTGCGTGGTCGCGCTGGGCAACATCAACAGCGGCCTTTTTTGCACCGACGAAACGCTCGCCGCCGATCTCGTACGCGCGTCCAAGACGATGATGGATCCGGCTTGGCGCATGCCGCTGGACGAGGAGTACGGCGAGCAGTTGAAGTCGAACTTTGCCGACATGGCCAATATCGGCACGCCCGGCAACGCCGGCGCCGTTGTCGCCGCCAGTTTCCTCGCCCGTTTCACCAAGGAGTACCCTTGGGCGCATCTGGACATCGCCGGCACGGCGTGGAAAAGCGGCACGGCAAAAGGTGCTACAGGTCGACCGGTTCCGTTGCTGACGAAGTTTCTATTGGAGCGTGCGGGATAGAAAGATCGGTGTGCGGATCGACTTTCACTTCAACGTCGAGGATCGTCTGCAATATGCCTGCCGCGTAGTGCGCAAGGCACGTGCAGCCGACAAATCCGTTATTGCCTACGCGCACGAGCCCGCCCGGCTGGCTCGATTCGACGCAGCTCTCTGGATCTTTTCGGCACTCGATTTCGTACCTCACGTCTACGTGGATTCCCCGCTCGCGGCGCGTACGCCGGTCCTGCTCACGCTGGACGCGGCACTTACGGCACCCGCGCGCGACGTGTTCCTGAACCTGGACGATGAAGTGCCGCCTGGTTTCAACGATCTGTTGAGCCGATTCGAGCGCATCATCGAGGTCGTCTCGCGCGAAGATGGGGACCGGCAGAAAGCGCGTGAACGGTTCCGCTGTTATCGCGCTGCCGGTATCGAACCGAACAAGTTCGAGATGGGCGGCGCAACGACGAGTGAGTGAGAATGGCGCGATGAGCCAACCTGCACGCAAGCCGGGTGATCCGCTCGGCGCCAAACTCGCCGACTCGCTGGGGGTGGATGACCCTTCGATCCCGGTTCTGACCGAACGTCTGACGCTTCCGCCGCTGGATCTGAACCTCGAGTTCCGCCGGTCCGAGCGCCCTGCCGCGATCGATGAGGACGCGGCGACGCCGATTACCGAAGCGCCGGCGGAACCGATCGAATCGCTGGAAGCGCCGGAGACAATGTCGCCGCTCGAGTCGAGCGAGCCCGGCGACGACAGCGAGCCGGGCGAGACGGCGGCGCAGGAAACGCCGCCGAGTGAACCGCAGCCCGTGGACGACGACCGCGCCATCACGGTCATGGGGGCGCAAGCGGGAGTAGAGCCGCCAGAGGCTACAGGCGTTTCCCCGCGCGTGCCCACATCGCTGCTTCTATCGAATATGGACGCGCTGCTTGCCGCCCCGCCGGGAGCCACGCTTTATCGCGAACGCGACGAATTCGATCTGACGCAGTCGGATGGAAGTCGTGCGAGCTCGATCCAAACCGATCTACGCGAGATGATCCTGCTCGAACTCGCGCGCCGGTTGCCGACCGAGGTCGAGACAATCGTGCGTCGTCATCTCGAGAACGCCATCGACGAAGCGATCCGCAGGTTCGCCGCCGAGGTGCGCATCGCGCTCGCCGGCTCGCTGCGCGAGATCGTCGATCGCGCGGTGAAGGCGGAACTGGATCGCTTGAACATACGGCGTTGAGGTTCATTCCCTCCCCCGCCTTGCGGGAGAGGGACTCGGACTCTCAGGCGCCCTGCTTCATCAGCGGCGCCTTCAGCGACTCGTCAAGCACTGCCGCACTTTCGGCCAGGTGTGCACGCGCAATGCTGCTCAGGCGCGGGTTCCCAAGAGCTCGTTTCAGATCCCCCTCCAGCTTGATCGCGACTTGCCGCTGCACGGCACGCACGTCGGCAGCAACCGCCGACGTCGGACGCACGATCGCACTCGCGAGTCGGCGCACGTGCTCGCGTTGCAGATTGCGGCGCAGGCTGTCGATGTCGCGCCCGGTCCGCGCCTCGCTCCAGATCGCATCGGTCAGGCGGTCCTGCAGATCGGCGAAACTGAGCAACTCGCGCGGATTCTTGACCTTGGTCTCGGCATCCGCGAGGCGGATCGCAACCCCATCGGACATCAGCAGGTCAAGCACGGCGCGCTGCAGGTTCAGCACTGCCGTCGGAAGACTGAAGTCCGGCGTCACCATCGGCTGGTTGGGGCGGAATCGCTCGAGATGATCGATGCCGAGCCGGCTCATGAAGACCGGATCGAAGCGGAAGCTGTCGGAGGAGAAGATCTCCTTGGACAGCACTTCCAGCGCCTCGCGTTGTTTGCCGGTCGAGACCGGAGTTAGAACCGGTCGCTGCGTTCCGGCGAGCGCGCGCGATGTGTAGACACCACCGATGTATTTGGCGATCAGCGGTCCATTGAACGCCATCTGAGTCAGTCCGCGCACCAGGTTGCGGCGATAGATGGCAAGGTTCTCGTCCGACTTCAGCTCGCGCTTCTGCGTGCGCGTCCAGAGCTCGCGCGCCAGCGTGAACCGGCGTTTGTAGTAGGCGAGCGGGTCTTCGCCGAGGTCGAACTGGTTCGCCAATGGATCGACGGCGCCAAGGCCGGGAATGATGTCTTCGTCAGTCGCGAAAACCAGGTTTGGATTGGTGTCGGACTGCGCTGCGAGCTTGGCCAGTTCGGCGTGTTCCACTTCCGGTGCGAACTCGCGATACGCGTATTCGATCGCCCAGTAGTCGTATTCGCCCAGCGTGACCTGGCTGTAGACGGAGGGTTTTTCGCTCTCGAGCGGAATATTGAGCGCGTTGTAGTCCATCACCGAGTTGGAGATGCCGCGGCTACGCACGAACGACGGATCGCGCAGCTGCGCAAGCGTGATTCCGGTCGAGCCGCGGAAGTTGTGGCGCAGGCCGAGGGCATGGCCGACTTCGTGCATCACCACGTCCTTGAGTTCGTCGGCGATAAAACGTTCGCCATCGACGCCGTCCGGATCGATCGCACCGCGCTCGACGAGCAGTTCAAAGCCGAAGGCCGCATGCTCGATCGCGTCCTGCGCGTAGCTGCAGACGTCGCCGTGCAACAGGCCATTTAACGGCAGTGATGCGGCGGGTGGCGCCGGCAGCTGTTCGGCCAGCTGCATCCTGCCGATCCGCACCCAGTTTTCGGGAATGATCGCCGCGCCGCGCAGTATTTCTCCTGTGCGCGGATCCGCCTGGCTGGGTCCGACCGCGACTGCGCCAGGACCGGTCATCGCAAACCAGCGCACCGACAGGTGGCGCGTGCCCTCCACGGTGCTCCAGTCGGCCTCGGGCGGCTGCTGCTTGACGACAATTGCGTCCTTGAAGCCGGCGCGTTCGAACGCCTTGTTCCACTCGAGGATGCCGGATTGCACCGCGGGCCGGTACTTCTCCGGAATGTTCTTGTCCATCCAGACGAGGATCGGATCCTTCGGCTCGGACACAGCCGCCTGCGGATCCTTTTTCTCCAGGCGCCAGCGCTCGACGTAGTGAGTGCGCCGGTCTTCGATGGTGCGGCTCGCATAGTCGACGAACGCGGTGGTGAAGTGACCCACGCGTTGATCGGCGATACGCGGACGCATCGGCAGCGCAGGCAACGGCGTCAGGTTGTAGGTGTAGGTCAGGAACAGGCTGCGCGAATCAGGCACGCTCTGGATCGGCGTCGGCACCACGGCGCCCGGTGGCTGCGGTCCTGCCGGTGGCGCAGGCAGCTTCGGCACCGCGTAGTGCGCGCGCACCGTCACGAAGGTTCCGCTATCGCTCGTGCGTGCGTGTTCGATCGCGGTATTGGCGCGGTCCAAGGTGTACGCCACGCGGTACGCCGTTTCGAGCAGAGTCTGCGCACCGGGGATGTCGCCGCCAAGCAGCACGTTCGCGTCCACGAG
>DASQAE010000760.1:0-4497 GCA_035635915.1 Burkholderiaceae bacterium
GCCAGCATTCATGACCGCCGTCGAAGCGGACGTCTACCGTGTCGTGAGCGCTGACGGTTACGAGATCAAGGCCACCGGCTGGCACGATTTCTATACGGCGCGCGGCAAGATCAAGCTGCGCGACCTGCAAGTCGGCGACGAACTGTTGGTGCAGTCAGGCAAGGGCCAGTTCGGCACGCAGGGAAGCGCCGAGCTCGGACTCCTGATCGGCATGATCACGGGCGACGGGCACTTCACCAATCGGGGCAACGGCTTGCAGGCCGCGATCCTCAACTTCTGGGGCGATGATCGCGACCTTGCGCCGCGTGTCGCCGCTTACGTCAACGCATTCGTCGCCGGAACAGCCGTCACGGCACGGACCTATCGCGTCGCGCCGGTCGCAGTGCCGGAACGGCAACACGCCTTCATTCGTTCGGTGCTCCTGGCCCGCGTTCTCGAACACTACGGCTTCACCGCGCGGACCAAACACAGCGTTCCCGAAGTGATCTGGCGCGGCTCCGAAGCGTGTGTGCGCGCGTATCTGCAGGGACTGTTCCAGACCGATGGCACGGTCAACGTGTCGGAAAGCAGCGAGAGTTGTTCGATCCGACTCGCGTCGAGTTATCCCGCGCTTCTCAAGGACGTACAGGTTCTGCTCGCGAACTTCGGCGTCTTCTCGCGCATTCATCAGCGGCGCGACGCCGGACAGCGACTCTTGCCTGATGGCAAGGGTGGGCACAGGTTGTATGACTGCCTGGCCGACCACGAACTCATCATCGACGGCGAGTCGCGTGAGCGGTTCATGCAGCAGATCGGTTTCCTCGGCGCGGCAAAAACCACGCGCTATCGCACCTGGGCCGAAGGCAAAGTGTTGCGCAAGACGCAGCGGTTCACTACGCGCGTGGAGCGGATCGAGTTCGTCGGGCGCGAGGCCGTGTTCGACACCACGCAGCCGGACGGCAACGCTGTCGTCTTCAACGGGCTCGTGACCGGGCAATGCGGCGAACAGCCGTTACCGCCCTACGGTTGCTGCTGCCTCGGCTCGATCAACCTGACGCGATTTGTCGTCGATCCGTTCGGCGCGCAGCCGAGTTTCGATTTCGCGCGTTTCCACGAAATCGCCAAGGTGTCGATCCGCGCGCTCGACAACGTGCTCGAGGCGACGCTGTGGCCGCTCAAGGAGCAGCACGCCGAAGCGCAGGCAAAACGGCGCGTGGGGTTGGGCTTCACGGGGCTGGGCAACGCGCTGATCATGCTCAACCTGCGCTACGACAGCGACGAGGCACGTCTGATGGCAAGCGACATCGCACGGCGGATGCGCGACGCTGCCTACGAAGCCTCGTCCGAACTGGCGGAAGAAAAAGGTGCGTTTCCGCTGTTCGATGCCGGCAAATATCTTGCTGAGCCGCATTGCGCCGCGCGCCTGCCGCAGGAGCTGAAGAGGCGCATCGCCAAAGTCGGCGTGCGCAACTCGCACCTGCTGTCGATCGCACCGACCGGAACCATCTCGCTCGCTTTCGCTGCCAATGCGTCGGGGGGCATCGAGCCGACGTTCTCGTGGACCTACATCCGCAAGAAGCGCATGCAGGACGGCACGCGCCAGGAGTATGCGGTCGAGGACTACGCGTATCGCCTGTACCGGCTGCTTGGCGGTGACCTCAACCGGCTGCCGCCGCCGTTCGTGCATGCGCTCGAGATGAGCGCACGCGATCACATGCTGATGATCGCGGCCGTGCAACCGTACATCGATGCCGCCGTAAGCAAGACGGTCAACGTGCCGGAGGACTATCCGTTCGACGAGTTCCGCGCGCTGTATCTCGAAGCGTGGAAGGCGGGGCTCAAGGGCATCACCACGTATCGGCCGAATAACGTGATCGGCTCGGTGCTCGAAGTGAGGAAGGACGACGTCAAGGCGTCGCAAGCGCCACAGGATCTGAAAGACGATCCGGATCGCCGCGTCCGTCTGTCTTCGGCACCGCAGCCGGCACTCGCAAGCCTGAAGTGGCCGGGCCGGCCCGCGCTCGACGAAGGCAACCTCGCGTGGACGTTCATGGTCGAGATCCCGGAGCGGCGCGAGAGTTTCGCGATTTTCATCGGCCAGGTGGGCGAGCCGCCGCTGCCGTTCGAGGTGTGGGTCAACGGCGCGGAGCAACCGCGTGGCCTGGGCGCAATCGCCAAGACGCTGTCGATGGATATGCGTAGCGAGGATCGCGCGTGGCTCAGACTCAAGCTCGAGGCACTTGCCAAGGCGCGCGACGAGCAGGGTTTCGCATTGAAGATGCCGGGCGAACTGGAGTCGCGTTGGCAAAGCGGCGTGGTCTCCGCGTTCGCCAACATCGTGCGCTGGCGCTGCGAGCAACTCGGTGTGTTCCAGGATCCGACGCAACAACTGGTGCCGCTGCCGACGCCGGTGATGAACGCGCTGTTCTCACGCAAGGAACCCAAGGCGGGTCCGCTCGGAACGATGAGCTGGACGGTTGATGTCACCAACGCCAACACCGGCGACGACTTCGTACTCGGCGTGAAAGAACTGCACCTGCCCGATGGCAGTCGCCGGCCGTATTCAATCTGGCTCGCCGGCGAATATCCGAAAGCGCTCGACGGATTGTGCAAGCTGATTTCGCTCGACATGCGCGTGGTCGACGCCAACTGGATCGGACTGAAGCTCAAGAAGCTGCTCAACTTCGGCGAGCAGAACGGCGAGTTCTGGGCGCTGGTACCGGGCGAGGAAAAATCGTCGCTGTATCCGAGCACGGTCTCGTACATCGCGACGTTGCTGCTGCATCGATACAAGGTGCTCGGCATCCTCGACGACGAAGGCCGCGCGATTCAAAGCGCCGGCATCCTCGCGTTGCCCGAAGCGGTGAAGGTGATCGACAACGAAACCGCGCCGATCAAGGGCAAGGTGTGCCCGAGCTGCCATGCGGCGGCGATGATCAAACGCGACGGGTGCGAGTTCTGCACGGCGTGCGGCTATACGGGGCAGTGTTCGTAGGGTTTTGCGTTGTCGCATTGCGCATCGGCGCTAGCGACGCCGCAAATGTTCGCTGCCGCGTCACCACGGTGGCTTGCCATCTCAGTCGTGGTGCTGGCCGGTTGCGTGGCCAGTCCACCAGCCATCGACGCTGGTCTTTCCAACTACCCCGCGAGCGCGCAAGCCGCGGTGCCAACGCCTGCGTCGCGCGCTACACGGGCCGCCTTCGCAAGACTCGGCCCGGGTATCAACTTCGGCAACATGCTCGACGCGCCGAGCGAGGGCGCTTGGGGTTCCCGCGTGCAGGACCACTATGCGGCCATGGTGTGGCAAGCGGGGTTCCGGCATGTTCGACTGCCGGTGCGCTGGAGCGCGCACGCGAGTCGCGATGCGCAAGCGCGCATCGACGCAGACTTCATGGCGCGCGTCGACAGCGTGGTGACACGCCTGCTCGACCAGGGATTCACCGTGGTCCTGAACATGCACCATTACCGGCAGCTCGACGGCGATCGACTCGATGGCGGAGACGTCGCAGTCGATGCGCGCGACTTGAGGTTGCGTTTCCTCGCAATGTGGCAACAGATTGCAGTGCACTTCGCAGGCCGCTCGGACCGGTTGTGGTTTGAGCTTTACAACGAGCCGCACGGTGCGTTGACTGCGGCCGCGTGGAATGACCTGGCCTCGCGCGCGTTGCGCGTGGTGCGCGCGACCAATCCCCAGCGCATCGTCGTGATCGGGCCGGTGCGCTGGAACAGCGCGCATGCGCTTGAAGGACTCGCCCTCCCGCCCGACGATCATCTGGTCACCACCGTCCACGACTACGAGCCATTTCGGTTCACGCATCAGCAGGCGCAATGGGCGAACGCCGAGACGGCGCGCGCGAGCGGCGTTCGCTGCTGCGATGCCCAGCAGCGCCAGCAGATCGTCGAACCGCTGCAAATCGCCCAGCGCTGGGCCGAGAAGTACAACGTCCCGATTTGGCTCGGTGAGTTCGGGTCCTACGCCGGACCGAGCCAGCGCCCCAACGACATGGCGTCGCGGGCTGAGTACACACGCCTGGTTCGCGAGGCGGCCGAGCAACGCGGCTTCGCCTGGGCCTACTGGGAGCTCGACTCCGGCTTCGGCGTGTACGACCCGCAAGCGCAGGCGTGGCGAGAGCCTCTGCGCAAGGCATTGCTGCCAGCGTCGTAAGTCGTCCCTCGCGCGCGCCCGGGTGAACGGCTGCACGCCCACTGGTGTGCGAAACGCTCACGAAACGCTCGCTTTCGTAGGCTGGGTCTCCGCATATACCGAGACCCGCCGATGAATGCGACTTGGCGCTGCTCGTGTACTCGATCGGATTTCTTGGCGGCTGGCTGCCAGGCCAGGACGATGACCGGTACGGCATCTTCGTCGGCGCCAGCATCTACGAACTCGCGCAGGTCTACGGCGCGTCGTTCGCGGTGTCGGAGCTGGCGCTCAACACCGCGACGCTGGTCAAGCTGACGAAGGTGCTGATGCTGATCCCGTTGCTGCTCGCGATCGGGTGGTGGCGGCGGCGCGCC
>DASQAE010000761.1:0-2277 GCA_035635915.1 Burkholderiaceae bacterium
CTCAATTCGATCACCCGTCGCTGGTCAAGGTGTATCGCTTCTGGGAGGAGCGTGGTACTGCATACATGGTGATGCCGTACTACGAGGGAATCACGCTCGGTCACTGGCGGCGCCAGCACGGCCCGCCGGATGAGGCGTGGCTGCGGCGCCTTCTTTATTCGCTGCTCGAAGCGCTGGCGCAAATGCACGGGCAGAATTGTTATCACCGCGACATCGCGCCCGACAACATCCTGCTGCTGGCCGGTGATCATCCAGTGCTGCTCGACCTTGGCGCCGCGCGTCGCATCATCGGTGACATGACGCAAGCGCTGACAGTGATCCTGAAGCCGGGTTACGCGCCGGTCGAGCAATACGCCGAGGTCGCGTCGATGAAACAAGGCGCGTGGACCGACCTCTACGCGCTGGCCGCTGTGCTGTATTTCGTCGTGGCAGGGCGTGCGCCACCAACCGCCGTGGCGCGCATGGTCAACGACGAAATGCGCCCGGCACGTGAAGTCGGCGCCGGCAGGTACTCCGAGGAGCTGCTGGCCGCGATCGACGCGGCACTCGCGGTACTGCCTGACAAACGCCCGCAAAGCATCGACGCGTTCCGCGCGCTGCTAGGTCCCGACGCTATCCAGGTCGGCACTGGCGCTACGATGATGACCGGGATCCAGCACCCCACCAGTTCGCCGGTGATACCGGGCGTCACCACGGTCGCGCCTACGCCGGTCACGGCGTCGCAGTCATGGACGACAGCGCCGCACACCACGCCGCAACGGGTCACATCGCAGGCACCGCCCGCGCCCACGCAGTCTGAGACTGCGACCGAGCCGAAGCGGCGACCGTGGCGGATGATCGTCTCCGCACTTGCAGGCGTGATCGTGGTGGCGGGTATCTGGCTGTGGAGTTTGCCGCGCGAGGCACCGCCTGCGTCGGATGCGCAAGGAACCGCGGCAACCGGGACCGTACAGGCAGAGCGCGAGCTCTCGAGCCACGAGATGCTGCTGCGGCTGCTCGATGCGCGCTCACCGTCGATCGAGGTGCGCGCCGTGTCGTCGGCGGCAAGCATGCGCATCGGCCGCGACGAGCTGCGTTTTGCCGTTGCCACCAATGTCAGCGGGTACGTTTACGTTCTGCTCGCCGGCACGGACGCCAATCATCTGTACCTGCTGTTTCCCAATGCCAGCGACAACAACAACCAGATCACGGCCAACGCCACCTTGTTGTTGCCCCGGCCCGAGTGGCGCGTCTATGCGGGCGGACCGCCGGGCGTGAATCGCGTGCTCGTGCTGGTTTCGCCGCGCCCGCGCGACTTCGCACCCGCGGGCCTGCGCCTGAGCGAACCGTTCTCGGAGTTCTCGCAGACCGCGCTACATGCCGCGATCGCACGCAACGGCCCGGCCGCGCTCGCGGGAAGTGCCGAGTGCATCCAAGGTGCGACCAACTGCGACACCGCATTCGGCGCGGCGATGTTCGAGGTGCTCGAGGTCGAGGCGGACGGGGCGCCGACCGCGCAGAAGAAATCGAAGCGTCAGTGACTGCCTGCGACGCTTCTCAGGCGGATTTCAGCTTCGAAGCCGCCGCCCTCGCGGTTGCGAAATGCCACCTCGCCCTCGCAGGTTTCGACACTTCGTTTGACGAGCGCAAGGCCGAGCCCAAAACCGCCGCTATCGCGGCTGCGCGAGGCGTCGACGCGGAAAAACGGTTCGCCCAGCCGCGCCAGCAGTGCCTCCGGTACGCCGGGTCCACGATCGCGCACCTGTATCACCACCCGATCGCCGTGCCGTCGCGCTAAGAGTTCGATCGGCACGCCAGCGCCCGCGTAACGCAGCGCATTGCGCAGCAGATTGGCAAGTGCGCGCTCGAGCGTCGCGGGCTCCGCTAGCGCGCGCAGATCCGGCTCGACGCGTAACAGAATGCGCGGCGTTGCACCTTCGTGCTCAATCGCGGCGGTCGCGGTGTTCAGGATGTGCACCGGCTCGAGCACACGCTTCTGCGCCGCTATGTCGGTGCGCGCGAACAACAACAGGTCGTCGAGCATGTCGGCCATCTGCTGCAGGTCGTCGTGCATGTCCTGCAGCGTCTGCTCGGACAACGTGCCGGGTGGAGAGGCGCCCAATAGTCCCAGCGCAACGCGCAAGCGGGCCAGTGGTGAAGCGACCTCATGCGCTACGTCGGCGAGGAACTGTTTTTGCGCAGCAAGGTGGCCGCCCAGACGACCGGCCATGCGGTTGACCGATTGCGCGAGCTGGCCGAGTTCGTCGCGCCGGTTGGCGACGATGCGTGCGTCGAATT
>DASQAE010000762.1:0-9134 GCA_035635915.1 Burkholderiaceae bacterium
GATAACGCGACGCCAGCAGCGGCACCAGCGTCAGCGAAACGAATGCCGACACCAGGATGGCGAGCGATACCACCACCGCGAATTCGTGGAACAAGCCGCCGATCACGCCCGGCATGAAAAAGATCGGGATGAACACTGCCACCAGCGAGACCGAGATCGACACGATGGTGAAGCCCATCTCCTTCGCACCAACCAGCGCCGCGGCGAACGGCTCCATGCCGTCTTCAACGTGACGCACGATGTTCTCCAGCATCACGATCGCGTCGTCGACCACCAGGCCCACTGCCAACGTGATGCCGAGCAGAGAGACGTTGTCCAGGCTGAGGTCGAGCGCCTTCATCAGCGCCAGCGTGCCGATCAACGAGATCGGCAGCGAGAGCGCAGGAATGAGCGTGGCCGACGGGCGGCGCAGGAACAGGTAGATCACCACCAGCACCAGCGCGGCGGTGATCCCCAGCGTTACCTTGACGTCATGGATCGCCTCGCGGATCGAGACCGAGCGGTCGATGCGAACCGAGGTCTGCACGGAGTTGGGCATCTGCTCCGCCAGCGCGGGCAGCGCCGCCTTGATGGCATCGACGGTGGCCACGGTGTTGGCACCGGGCTGGCGCAGGATCGACATGTTGATGCTGCGCTCGCCATTGAGCCAGCTGGCGCTACGCACCGACTCGACGCTGTCCTCGATGTCGGCCACTTCGTCCAGGCGCACGCTCGAGCCGTTCGCAAGCGTGGCGACGATGATCCGGGCGAAATCGGCCGCCTTGGTCATCTGTTTGTTGGCTTGAATCGTCAGGGTTTGCCGCGCGCCTTCGAGAATCCCGACCGGTGAGTTGGCATTGGCGGCGCCGAGTGCCTTGGCGATGTCATCGACCGTGAGGTTGCGCGATGCGAGTGCATCAGGCCGGACGCGCACGCGCACGGCGAACCGCTTCTGCCCCTGCACGTTGATCTGCGCGACACCGGGCAACGTCGAAATCGACGGCCCGATCAGGTTGTCGGAGTAGTTGTTGAGCTCGTAGAGCGCGAGCGCAGGCGAAGTAAGCGCGATAAAAAGAATCGGCGAATCGGCCGGATTGACCTTCCGGTACGAAGGCGGCGTCGTCATTTCGATCGGCAACGTGCGTTGCGCACGAAACAGCGCAGCCTGCACATCGACCGCCGCTTTGTCGATGTCCCGGTCCTGATCGAACTCGAGCGTGACCTGGGTCTGGCCGAGCGTCGACGTCGAGCTGATGACATTAAGGCTGGCGATGCTCGCGAACTGCTTTTCCAGCTGCGTCGCCACGGTCGAGGCCATGATCTCCGGGCTTGCGCCCGGCAACACGGCGGTGACCTGGATCGTCGGCGTATCGAACTGCGGCAGCGCCGCGATCGGGATGTCCTTGTACGCGATCAGGCCGGCGACGACACATGACGCCGAAAGCAGGATCGTCATCACCGGGCGGCGGATGAACGGTTCCGAGAAGTTCATGTGCTGCCGCCGATTTCTGCCTTGCCGGATTTTTCGCCGGTGATGTCGCCCTTGCCGGCATCGGGTTGTTTACCCTGCCCTTTGCGATCCGCTTCCGTCACGACACTACCGGGGCGCAGGTTCTGCGCCCCTTCGATCACGACGCGTGCGCCGGGTGCAACACCATTGACCACGGCGAAGCCCGCATCGATGTACGCCAGCGTGACCGGCTGTTGCGTCACCTTGCGATCCTGATCGACCACGTAAACGAACTGGTTGTCCGGTCCGGTTTGCACCGCCTGCGCCGGCACGACGGAGGCGCCGGTCAGGGTGCGCGGCGCGAGCGAGACGTTGACGAACATGCCCGGCCACAGCCGCACATCGGCGTTGGCGAAAGCCGCCTTGACGCGGATGGTTGCGGTAGCGGTGTCGACGGCGTTATCGACGAAAATCAGCTTGCCGACGAACGGATCGGGCGCACCTTCGGCGCGCGCCCGCACCTGCACTTCGCCCGCAGCAAGCGCCGCCTGCAGGCCAGCCAGTTCCTTTTCGGGCAGCGTGAACGCGACCGTGATCGGATCGATCTGCGTCACCGTCACCAGCACGCTGCCGTTGGGCTGTACCAGGCTGCCCGGGCGTACGCCGATGACACCGGTGCGCCCGGGAAAACTCGCGCGGATCTCGGTGTAGGCCTGTGCGACCTTGGCGGATTCGGCCGCGGCGCGGTCGACTGCGAGCTGGCCGTTGAGCGAGTCGACCTGGTTTTGCGCCGTATCGAGCGCCGATTGCGAGATGAACTTCTGCGCGAACAACTCGCGCTGGCGCTCGAGGTTGCGCCTGGCGACTTCAAGATCGGCCAGGTCCTTCGTCACCTGGGCTTCGGCCTTGCGCAGGGCGGCTTGTTCGGCGCGCGCATCGAGCGAGAACAACAACTCGCCGGAACGCACCGCCTGGCCTTCGCGAATGTGCACCGTGCGCACGGTGCTGGTGACCTGCGCGCGGATGTCCACCGATTGCACCGCGGTCACGGTGCCGTTGGAACGCAGGCGCACGGGGACATCGCGCTTTTCAACCCGCGCCGTGACGACCGCGATGGCGTTGCCACCCTTGCGCGCTGTCTGGGACTCGCGCGTCGGGGCCACATTCCACCAAGCGAGCGCCCCTGCAACCACTGCGACCGCCATGGTCGCGACGACAATCCAACGGCTGGCGTTACGCCTGCCCATACTTTTCCATGCGGTCTTTGTTACCCGCCCTCGCAAGTAAATCCCAGTCTAGTCGACCGGCCTTTGCAAATCACCGCCGCGCCGACTTGTGGCAAGTTCGCGGCCATGAAATTGGCATCGAACCGCCGGTTGCGGCGCAGCGACCTCCCCATCGACACGGCGCAACTCGCGCGGTTCCTGATCGGCAAGACGCTCGTGCACGAAACCGCCGAAGGCCGCACCAGCGGGCGGATCGTCGAGACGGAAGCCTATGTTGTCGGTGATGCTGCCGGCCACGCTTACGTCGGCGAGACTGCCCGCAACCGATCGTTGTTTCTCGAACGTGGCCACGCGTACGTCTATCTCAGCTACGGCGTGCATTGGTGCTTCAACGTCTCTGCCGAGACAGCCAGGGTCGGCGCGGGCGTATTGGTGCGCGCGCTGGAGCCGCTCGAAGGAATCGAACTCATGCAAGCGCGACGCGGCACGTTACGTCTGGTCGACCTGGCGCGTGGGCCAGGCCGCCTGGCGGCGGCCCTCGGCATCGATCGCCGCGTCGACGGAGCGGACCTTTGTGGTGGTGGCGCCTTGTGGCTTGGCAGCGCGCACCGACCGGTCGGAACGATCGCGCGGTCGGTGCGGATTGGAATTACCAAGGAGGCGCAGCGGCGGTTGCGGTTCTACGAGAGGGGCAACGCGTTCGTCAGTGGAACTCTGGCGCTGAGGAGGTAGCGCGGGGTCACGCACCCGCCGCGCGCAGCTTGTCCATGAACTCCCGGATCCTCGCCGCATTTGCCCCGACATCACTTTGGCCGATCCGCGACATCGAGCGCATATCCAGCTCGCTGCCTTTGTCCGCAGCACGCACGCGCACCACGATGTCGTCCTTGAAGCCGAACATGCGCGTTGTGGCAGTCGCCTCGAGCCGGCCATCCTGCGGCGCTGCCTCAACCACCTGCCAGCCGTCTTCGGCAGCGGCCTTGGCCGCGCGCGCGAACAAATCCGCCGGCGCGAGCGTCGATCGCAGCGTTGCTACATCGGGATAAGCCTGCTTTTGCAGGTCGGCTACCTTGCCGCCGGCATAGTCGAGCCCGTTCGGCGCAGAGCGGCGCGCCTGCGCGAGGGCGACAAAAACCGGCGGATTGGCGGTGTCCGTGGTCACGTCATGGATAGGAGGCACGCGCCGCGCTTTGGCCAACTGTGCTGCCGGGTATCCACCGACCACGGCGCCGAGCACCACCCCAACAAGCGCCAAACGGAATCCCTGCATCCCCGGCGTGCGTCGCGTCAGGAACACGCCAACCAGGGAAACGATCACGGCGAGCGCGCCGATCGCGATTGCGCCGCCGAGCAGATAAAAAAGCGACACGCGCAGTGACCACCAGTCCTCGCGGTAGCCGACTGGCGCCAGTGCGAGAGCCAGGCCGCCGGCGATGGCCAACCAAAGCCCGACCTGGGCAACGCGTGCGCTGCGTGACATTTGGACTCCTTGTTTTCGTTGGCCGCGGATCTTAGGACTAGCGAACGGCCGCCGGGTTGCAGCTGCGAGTCAGATTTCATCAACACGGAACGCCGCGCCACCGCCGAGACGCCATCGCGCGTTCTAGGTAACAACTTTCCGCGCGGACGCAACTAACCTGCCCGCAGCCGTCGTTCCTTACGGAGTTGTACCCTGCAGTAGGGACGATGCTCGCTGACCCGCTAACGATTCTTACAAACGATCCCCGTCGCGTGGGCAACGCCGAGTACCAAGGGAAACAAAGCCGCGGCATGTTTCGCCGCGTTTTCGTGGCGATACCGAGGGAGACACACGAATGGCGACAAAATTCAGCCTGAATGGCAAGCCCGTCTCATCCGCATTGGAGCCGGATACTCCGTTGCTGTGGGTGGTGCGGGACGAGTTCGGCCTGATTGGCACCAAGTACGGCTGCGGCATCGCGGTGTGCGGCGCTTGCACCGTGCACGTGAACGGTCAAGCGGTCAGAGCCTGCACGACGCCGATCTCCGCCGTCGCGGGCAAGAAGGTGGTAACGATCGAAGGCCTGGCCGCGGACAAGGTCGGGCGTCTGGTGCAGAACGCCTGGGTCGATAACAGTGTTCCGCAATGCGGCTACTGCCAGGCGGGCCAATGCATGTCGGCGGCAGCGTTGCTCAATTCCAAGAAGAATCCGAGCGACAGCGAAATCGATCAGGCCATGAGCGGCAACATCTGTCGCTGCGGGTGTTACACGCGCATCCGCGCCTCGATCAAGGAAGTTGCAGCCAAGCGAGGTGCAGCATGAACGCGCGTCCCGATTTTTTCAAAACACAAACACTCGATAGCACCAGCCGGCGTCGTTTCCTGCAAGCCGCATCGGCAGCAGGTGGTCTCGTACTCGTTGCCGGATACCCGGGCGAGGGAGAAGCAGCGGACGAGCCGAAGAAATACGGCGCTGACGGCATGCCGAACGGCTGGGTCGACAGCGCGCTCGTATTCGTTTCGCTCGCGCCCGATGGCACGGTGAGCATCGTCTGCCACCGCGCCGAGATGGGCCAGGGCGTGCGCACCAGCATGCCGATGATCGTGGCTGACGAACTCGAAGCCGACTGGAAACGCGTCAAGGTCGTGCAAGCGCCCGGCGATGAGAAGAAGTACGGCAACCAGGACACCGATGGCTCGCGCAGCACGCGCCACTTTTTCATGCCGATGCGCACCTGCGGTGCGTCGGCGCGCATGATGCTCGAGCGCGCCGCGGCGGAAAAATGGAAGGTGCCGGTGAGCGAGGTGCAGGCGAAGAATCACGAAGTCGTGCACACGAAGAGCGGCAGGAAGATCGGCTACGGTCAACTCGCGGCAGCAGCGGCGAAACAACCCGTGCCGACACGCGAGCAGGTGAAACTCAAGGATCCCTCCCAGTTCCGCTACATCGGCAAGGGCAATCTCAAGCTCGTCGACGGTCGCAACATCGTGACCGGCAAGGCGATGTACGGCCAGGACGTGCGCCTGCCGGGCATGTTCTACGCGGTCGTCGCGCGGCCGCCGGTGTATCTGGGCAAGGTGGCGAGCGTCGATGCCTCGGCGACGATGAAGGTACCGGGCGTGGTGAAGGTGGTGCAGATCGAACCCAGCGCACCGCCGGCACACTTCAATCCGCTTGGTGGCGTAGCCGTGGTGGCGAAGAACACGTGGGCCGCGATCAAGGGCCGCGACGCGCTGAAGATCACCTGGGATGACGGTCCGAACGCCTCGTACGACTCGGCGACGTATCGCACCGAACTGGAAGCCGCCGCACGCAAGCCAGGCAAGGTGGTGCGCAACGACGGCGACTTCGACGGCGCGATGGCCAAGGCCGCGAAGAAGGTCGAAGCCGAGTACTACCTGCCACACCTGGCACACGCAACGATGGAACCGCCGGCCGCGGCCGCCCAGATCAAGGGCGGCAAGTGCGAGGTATGGTCGTCGGTGCAATCGCCGCAGGCAGCGCGCGACCTGGTCGCCAAGCGCCTGGGTATCGATCCGTCCAATGTCAAGGTGAACGTCACGCTGCTCGGCGGCGGATTCGGGCGCAAGTCGAAACCCGACTTTTGCATCGAAGCCGCAGTGGTATCGAAGGCGATGGACGGCGCGCCGGTGAAAGTGATCTGGACGCGCGAGGACGATCTGCGCCACGACTACCTGCACACCGTGTCGGTCGAACGGCTCGAAGCGGGCCTCGATGAAAACGGCAAGTGCACGGCGTGGCTGCATCGCTCCGTCGCGCCGACCATCCTGTCGACGTTCGTGCCGGGTGCGAAGAACCAGTTCAACATCGAACTCGGCATGTCGCTGCTCAACGTGGCGCCCACGATTCCGAACGTCCGGATCGAAAATCCGGAAGCCGAAGCGCACACGCGCATCGGCTGGTTCCGCTCGGTGTCGAACGTGCCGCACGCGTTCGCAATTCAGTCGTTCATTGCGGAGATGGCCGCCGCTGCGGGCAAGGACCATCGCGACTACCTGCTCGAACTGCTCGGGCCGGCGCTCAAGATCGACACCCGCACGCAGAAAGACGACTGGAACCACGGCGAGGATCCCGATCGTTATCCGGTCGACACTGCTCGCATGCGGCGCGTGATCGAACTCGTGACGAAGGAAGCCGGCTGGGGCAAGTCGATGCCAAAGGGAAGCGGCCTCGGTCTTGCTGCCACGTACAGCTTTGTCACCTACGTTGCCGCGGTGGCGCACGTGGAGGTCGACGCCAACGGCAACGTGAAGGTGCCACGCCTCGACATCGCGGCCGACTGCGGCGCGGTGATCAATCCCGAGCGCATCTTCTCGCAGATGGAAGGCGCTGCGGTGATGGGCATGGGCATCGCGATGTTCAACGAGATCTCGTTCAAGAATGGTCGGGTCGAACAAGGCAATCTGAACGAGTTCGATCTCGCGCGCATCAGCACGTCGCCGATCGACATCCGCGTGCACCTGGTTCCGTCCGACTACTCGCTGCCGCTGGGCGGGGTCGGCGAGCCGGCGGTTCCACCGATCGCACCGGCAATCTGCAACGCGATCTTCGCCGCGACCGGAAAACGGATTCGGCAGTTGCCGATTCGCGATCAGTTGAAGGCCTAGGTAAAACGCCCGCTTCGCAGGGGAGGGAGCTCTTCCCTCCCCCGCCTGCGGGAGAACGTTAGGGTGAGAGCTGCACGTGCTCGAGCTCTCACCATTCCACGATGCAAGAGGTGCGAAGCCGCACGCGTGTTAGTTTGTCCGCATGCAATTGCTTCGTCGTCTGCGCACGTGGATTTTTGTTCGTCTAGGTCTTTGGCGCGGCCGCTGGCGTCGTGCCCAGGTCGTCGTCAGCGGCGTGCGCTTTTTCGCCGGCGCCGTGAACGTCCGGGCGTGGCGCTACGGTCTTTATTCGCCCGCCGGTCTGAACGATGACGATCCCGCGCCTCTTATCGTCGTACTGCACGGCTGCAAACAACGGGCGTTGAACTTCGCGTTTGCGAGCGGCTGGACCGGCTTCGCCGATCACGCCAGCGTTCGCTTGTTGTGTCCGGATCAGCGTCGCCTCGCCAACCTGTTTCGCTGCTGGAACTGGTTCCATCCTCTGGCGCAAGGCGGCAAGGGCGAACTCGATGTGGTGCTAGCGATGCTCGACAGCGTAGCGAAACGTGTGCGCGTCGAGTCGGTGGCTGCCGTGGGCATGTCGGCGGGCAGCGCACTCGCCACGCTGCTGGCCTTTCATCACCCGGAGCGATTTCAAGCAGTCGCGGTGTTCGCGTCCCCGCCGCTCATCGGCATGAACATGCAAAACCCGCACAGCGTGATGCAGCGCGGCCTGTCGATGAGTCCGCTGCTGGCACTGGGCGCGCGACATCTCGCGTGTGCCCGCCTCGCGATCGTCCATGGCACGGCCGATGACGTCGTCAACCTGCGTTGTGCCGAACAATTGCTCGCGCAAGCGCTGGAATCGCAGCGCCGCGCCGGCGTTCACCCGACCAAGGTCGAGGTAACGCCGGAGAGCGCGGCCGTGGCGGTCACCGACTTTCGCACGCAAACCGGCCCGGTGTTGCGCACCGTGTTGATCCGGGGGCTCGGACATGTGTGGACCGGCGGCCCGGGTGGCCATCCGTTTTGTGAGCGCGGGGGGATACCGTTGACAGCGCTGTGTGTGCAGTTTCTGAGGGACGCGGGCGTGTTTGGATCGAAGTGATCAAACTCAGCGCAGGCGCCTTACACTCGCGACCCCAACCCTCAGCCTCCCCGGCGTGCAGGGGACGGAGTAGAGACGGAGACGTGCCGATGAAGCGCTTGTTCGCCGCGTTGTTGTTCAGCGCTGTTTCGGCCACGTTTGCGCAGTCCTGTCCCGACAAGAGCATTCTCTACTGGCAGGCATTTCCGCCCGGGGGCGAATCGGATCTGTCCGCGCGGCATCAGCAAGTGGTGCTGAAGAAAAAATGCCCGGCGATCGACACCATCATCCAGTACAAACCCGGCGCCGGCGGAGGTCTGATGTGGGCGCAGCTGAACACGCTGCCCGGCGATGGACTGAACGTGGTCGGCATCAATCTGCCGCACATCGTCCTGCAGCCGCTCGAGGGTCAGGTGCAGTACAAGACCGAGGACATCACGCCGGTGTTCTGGTTCCACTACACGCCGGATGCGCTGGTGGTGCGCGAGTCGAGCCCCATCAAGACGTTCCAGGATTTCATCAAGGCAGCGAAGGATGAGCCCGGCAAACTTTCGCTTGGAGGATCCGGGCTCAATTCCGCCAATCACGCAGCCCACGAGCGGCTCGACGGCGCGTTCGGCGTAAAGACGACGTACGTTCCGTACAAGGGCACCGGCGACATGGTGACCGCTGTGCTGGGCGGTCACCTCGACGGCGCGATGTCGTACACCGCGTTCGCGGTGAACAACAAGGGCAAGGTGCGCGCGCTCGCAGTCGCGATGGAGAAACGCCATCCGTTGCTGCCTGACGTGCCGACGTTTCGCGAGCTGGGTGTCGAGTGGGTCG
>DASQAE010000763.1:0-3227 GCA_035635915.1 Burkholderiaceae bacterium
GAGGTCAAACCGTGGCAATCGGTTGCGCACGTTGATGGCAGCAATGCTCATTGTTTCCTGTTCCTTCTCGACAGCGTGCAGCGGGCCGCGCACGAACACCTCAGCGTAGGCGAGGCACCGAACGCGGCGAACGAACCAATCCGCGCTTGCTCATTCGCGCGGCGAATTTGGCGAGCGGCGGCCGTGGTGCGTTCGTATACTGTCGTTTCGCTGTGACACCTCCCGCAGCCCGTCACCGCAAGAGGCACCATGCCGCGCACCGATCGCCCCGCCGTCCTCGATTTGATCGGCAATACGCCGATGGTGCGGGTGTCGCGTCTGGAGACAGGCCCATGCACGCTGTTACTGAAGCTCGAATCGCAGAACCCTGGCGGTTCGATCAAGGATCGTATCGGGCTGTCGATGATCGAGGCGGCGGAGCGTGATGGCCGACTGAAGCCGGGCGGCGTCGTGATCGAAGCCACGGCGGGCAATACCGGGCTCGGGCTGGCGCTGGTGGCACGCGCGAAGGGCTACCGCGTGGTGCTCGTGGTGCCCGACAAGATGTCCACCGAGAAGGTGCTGCATTTGAAGGCGCTTGGCGCGGAAGTGCACATCACGCGTTCGGACGTCGGCAAGGGCCACCCGGCCTACTACCAGGACTACGCGGCGCGGCTCGCCAAAGAGTTGCCCGGTTCGTTTTTCGCTGACCAGTTCAACAACCCGGCCAACCCGCTGGCGCACGAGCTGACCACCGCGCCGGAAATCTGGGCCCAGGCGGGGCACGATCTCGATGCGATCGTCGTGGGCGTTGGTTCGGGCGGCACGCTGGCCGGATTGACGCACTACTTCAAGCGCGCTCAACCTGCACTCGAGTTCGTGCTGGCCGATCCGGTCGGTTCGATCCTGCGCGACCAGATCCTGACCGGCAAACACGGCGCGCCGGGATCGTGGGCGGTGGAAGGCATCGGCGAGGACTTCATTCCGTCGATCGCCGATTTTTCCGCCGTCAAGCACGCGTACTCGATCTCCGACGAGGAAAGTTTCTCCACCGCGCGCGAACTGCTGAAGGCCGAGGGCATCCTCGGCGGCTCCTCGACCGGCACGCTGCTTGCCGCAGCATTGCGTTTCTGTCGTGAGCAGACCCAACCGAAGCGCGTGGTGAGCATCGTTGCCGACACCGGCACGCGATATCTCAGCAAGGTCTACAACGACGCCTGGATGATCGACGAGGGCCTGCTGCGCCAGCGCAGCTACGGCGACCTGCGCGACCTGATCGCGCGCCGTACCGAAGAAGGCGGCGTCGTGAGCGTCGGCCCGCAGGACACGCTGCTTACGGCGTTCCAGCGCATGCGCCTTGCCGACGTGCAACAGCTGCCGGTGCTCGACGGCGGTAAATTGATCGGCGTGATCGACGAATCCGACCTGCTGCTGCACGTGCAGAAGGAAAGCGCGCGTTACGGTGACGCGGTGGCGAGCGCGATGAGTACCAAGCTGCAAACGCTTGCACCGAGCGCGAGTATCGACGACCTGCGCCGCGTGCTCGACAGCGGCCTGGTCGCGATCATCGCCGACGCGGCCGGTTTCCACGGCCTGATCACGCGCTTCGACCTGCTCAATCATCTGCGAAAGGCGAGACGATGAAACGCGAAACGCAACTCGGTTTGCAGGCGCGCGCGCGCTTCGGCACGCGCGTGATCCATGCCGGGCAAGCGCCCGACCCGAGTACCGGCGCCATCATGCCGCCGATCTACGCTACCTCGACCTACGTGCAACAAAGCCCCGGCGTGCATAAAGGGCTCGACTACGGCCGCTCGCACAATCCGACCCGCTGGGCCTTCGAGCGCTGTATCGCCGACCTCGAAAGCGGCGCGCAAGCGTTCGCGTTCGCCTCGGGCATGGCCGCGATCGCGACCGTGCTCGAACTGGTCGACGCCGGCGCACACGTCGTCGCAAGCGACGATCTTTACGGCGGCACCTATCGCCTGTTCGAGCGCGTGCGCAAGCGCAGCGCCGGAACCCGCTTCACGTTCGTCGACATGTCCGATGTCGAAAACGTGCGGGCGGCGATCCGCCCCGAAACGCGCGTGCTTTGGGTGGAGTCGCCGAGCAACCCGCTGCTCAAGGTCGCCGATCTGACAGCGCTCGCGCAGCTTGCGCGCCAGCACGACCTGATGGCAGTGGCCGACAACACGTTCGCCAGCCCGTGGGTGCAGCGGCCGCTTGAATTCGGTTTCGACCTGGTCGTGCACTCGACCACCAAGTACCTGAACGGACACTCCGACGTCATCGGTGGCGTGGCAATCGTCGGCACCGAAGCGCGCCAGTCGGCATGGCGCGAGCAGCTCGCTTTCCTGCAGAACGCTGTCGGCGCGATCGCCGGGCCATTCGACAGCTTCCTCGCGCTGCGCGGCGTGAAGACGCTTGCGTTGCGCATGGAGCGTCATTGCAACAACGCGCTCGCACTGGCGCTTTGGCTGGAATCACATCCAAAGGTGGCGCGGGTGCGCTACCCCGGCCTGCCCTCGCATCCGCAACACGCGCTGGCGAAACGCCAGATGGTGGTCGAAGGTGGCGGTTATGGCGGCATGGTGACGGTCGAGCTCAAGACCGATCTGGCCGGGGCAAAGAGATTTCTCGAGCACTGCGGCGTGTTCGCGCTCGCCGAGAGCCTGGGCGGTGTCGAAAGCCTGATCGAGCACCCGGGGATCATGACGCACGCGACGATTCCCCCCGATCAGCGCGCGCGCCTCGGTATCGGCGATGCGCTGGTGCGCCTGTCGGTGGGTATCGAGGATCTCGCCGATCTGCGCGCGGATCTCGAGCACGCGCTGGCGGCGATCTGAGCTGGCAGGTGGCAGAGTCGACCACAGCCGCCGCGCGCGTCGATGACGTGGTCGACGATCGCCTGCCGGTCATCGATCTGTCGCGCTGGGGTGACGGTGAACCGGCGCGACGCGCAATTGCGGCGCGCATCGGCGCGGCGTGCCGCGTGCACGGTTTCTTCTACGCGAGCGGGCACGGCATCGATGCAGCGTTGATCGCAAGGCTGGAGACGTCGAGCCGCGTCTTCTTCGCGCTGCCGCGAGAAGAAAAGATGAGAATCGCGATGGTGCATGGAGGCCGGGCGTGGCGCGGCTACTTTGCCGTCGGCGACGAACTCACATCGGGCGTGCCGGATCGCAAGGAAGGTCTCTATCTCGGCACCGAGTTGCCACCGCAGCACCCGCTGGTGCGCGCGGGCACGC
>DASQAE010000764.1:0-2000 GCA_035635915.1 Burkholderiaceae bacterium
ACGGTCGCGTTCCAGCGTCCGAGTCCGCCTACGCCGGCGTTAGGCTGGTTATCGAAGCGCGTAAGCGAGCTGTAGAAGGCGGTGCGGCGGCTGAAGTCGTATTGGTAGCCGACGCCGAAGGCGCGCGTTTCGTTGTCGTTGCCGGTGCGTGGGTCGTTCACCACGTATTGGGCGCGCACCAGGTGTTTGGCGATGCGATAGTCGCCGCCGAGCCAGTAGCCACGCCCGTCCAGATTCTCGACTCGGCGGTCGTTGACGTTCATGAAACCGGCGAACACATGCGCATCACCAATCGCGACTGCCGTTGCCACCGTGGTCGTCGCCACATCGGCCGGGGTGAGCCCCTGGGCGCGATCGTTGACGTGCGACACGATCGCATCCACGGGTCCGGCCGCGTAGCGCACGAAAAGATCAACCAGGCGTTGCGCGTTGGTTGCGCCGGCGACTTCGCCGAAGCCGTACAACGCGCCGCCGCGCAGCCCGGCGAAGGAAGGAGATTCGTAACGCACCGAGTTGTTGACACGCGCCGGACCGCCGTTGCCGGTGGCGCCTGCTGCCGGAGGCGTCGCCGTTGCGGACGCGCCGCGCACGGGCTCGTAACCGCCTGCGAAGCCGCCGATCACGGCAGTGCTCGGGCCGGCTATGGTGTTGCTGAAAGCGCTGTAGTCGCTGGTGGCCGTGTAGATGCTGCTGTACTGGCGCCCGAGCGTGAACTGGCCGAAGGCGTCGCTCTTCAATCCGACGAAAACCTGGCGCCCGAACAGAGTTCCGCCCTGTGCGGACGAACCGTCATCGGTGTTGATGCCCGCTTCCAGTGTGTAGATGCCGTAAAGGCCCGAGCCAAGGTCGTCGGTTCCACGAAATCCCAGGCGCGATCCGGACAAGCCACCGGATTGCACGCGCGAGAGCGAACCTTCCGCCCTGGCTCCTTGAACAAAGGTGTCGATGATGCCGTACATGGTGACGCTGGAGGTCGATTGCGCGTGCGCGGTGAGAGACAGCAGCGCGGCGCTTGTGCCGATTGCAATGGTGTTCAGCCGTTTCATAATTTGTCCTGTCGATGGTTTCTTTGTCATCTGAGTGTTTGGCCATGGCACGGCGGTCGATCTGAGGACGAGCACCGCTTACCGCGCCAAAACGCGCGGGGCGACACTTGGACCTGCGAGCGCGCGCGAAACGCGCTTCAGATCGGCCGGCTCCGGTCTTGACCGACCGGCGCCGCAGCCGTCTTGTTGTGATTACTTCTCGGCAGTGACGCCGATTGCGCGCAAACCTGCGAGTTCGATCTGGCGCTCCTGCTCGGGCGTGGCCAGCACGGGGCCGAGTTCGCCGCGGTTCTCGAGCAAACCCAGACGGCGGGCCTCGAGGGTTTCGGCGACCACCTGCGCACGTGTCTTGCGCGACGGCGCATCAACGAACCTCACGCCGATTTCACCGGCTACGGGCAGTTCGCCGGCCTTCTGCGCCTGCTTGAACTCGGCTTGAACCTCCGCACGGGTGCGGGTGGTGACGAAGTGTTCCTTTTCGAACCCGTTCGGATCGACGTCGTTGGCGAATGCGGGCGCCGCGGCGAGCAGCGCGATCAACAGAACTTTGCGGTTCATGGTCATTCCTTTCGCGTGAATTCCGACTTGTTGTTCGGCCGCGGCGCCTGATGAAACACACACCAGCGGTCAGTGACGGCAGTGTCAGCGGCGTCGGTTGCGTAATCGTTTCGGCGCGCTGGTCGAGCGCTGCCCGTGCAATGGCTGCATTGCGGAGGTAATTGCGGGGTTACAGCGAAATCTCAGTGGACTTGCAGGCAATACAAGACAGGTGCTCGGAGGCATCGCTGCGTTTCAAGGGTTGGCCGAAAGAAAAAAATCGATCGACATGCGATGCCAAGACCGGTAATCTGCGAGGGCTTGCGTTAAGTGGCGCTTTTCCTCCGGCTTTCTGTGGCGCGCGGCAGTCAATAACCGCGGCGCTCCCAGGTTCTCCAGGTTTACGTTTCTTGATCG
>DASQAE010000765.1:0-8131 GCA_035635915.1 Burkholderiaceae bacterium
GTCCCGTTTCCCGGACGGCAGCGCCGTCGCGGACAACGATTGCGCGATCTGGCCCAGATCACCGCCCTGAACGCCGATCTCACGCAGCAATTGATCCACCAGCGGCGCCTGGGCGCGGAAGCGCAGCGCGCTGTTGACGACGCTGTCCGCAAAACCGCCGCCGTTGGCGTCGCCGCTGCCGTTGCCGCCGCCAAGACCCTCGACATGCAGGATCTTGATGCCTTCGATGCGCTCCATCGGCTTGACCGATTCGCGGATGATGCCTTCGAGTTTTTCGACCAGCGCCATCCGCAGCGCGGACGCGCGCGCTTCGATCGTCAGCACGTTCTGTGCTTCGTTCATCAGGCGCGTGCCCTCGGCTTCGATTTCGCGCCTGATCTTGAAGGCGAGTGACCGAATCTTGTCGGCATCGGCGTCGGCTGTGGCCTGTGCGCGAATGGCGTCGCCGCGATCGAGGGCGACCGACTTTTCCGCAGCAGCCGCGACCTTCAGGCGTAGTGCGTCGCGTTCGGCATCCTTGGACGCTTCGATGAGGTCGATGCTCTTGCGCCGTGCCGCGATTTCGGTCTCACGCGCGGTGAACACTCGTTCTTCTTCTGTGGCGGCCTTGGCGCGTGCCGAATCGGCCGCGGCGCGCGCCTCGGACTCGGCGCGGCTGCTTTTGGCGACCTCGATCGCGCGTTGCTGCTCGGCCAGCTCGACCGCCTTGCGCCGTTCGATCTCGGCAGACTGCACTTCACGTTCCTTGACGATGCGTTCTTCCTCGAGCACACGCTCGCTCAGGATGCGTGCCATCTCGATCGCCTCGCGCGATGCGATCTGCGCCCGTTCCGCCTGCTGCTCCTTGTCCGCACGCTCGCGCGCCAGTTCGGCGCGCTGCCCCGCGCGAGCGATCTCGACCTGGCGCTCCTGCGACAGCCGCGCATGCTCGGCCTCGCGATCGATGTCGAGCGCGAGTTTCTCCGCCTCCAGATTCTTGGTGCGGATCGAGATCATCGTGTCCTGCTCGACGTCATTGCGCTGCTTCTTGCGCTTTTCGATCTGCTCGGTCAAGCGTGTCAAACCCTCGGCGTCGAATGCATTGCTCGGATTGAAGAATTCCATCGCAGTCTGGTCGAGACCCGTCAACGAGGCCGCTTCAAGCTCGAGACCGTTCTTGAGCAGATCGCCTGCCACCGCAGCGCGAACGCGCTTGACGTATTCGCCGCGTTTTTCGTGCAGCTCTTCCATCGTCATTTCGGCCGCGACCGTGCGCAGCGCGTCGACGAACTTGCCTTCCAGCAACTCCTTCAGGCTGTCGGGTGCCAGCGTGCGTGTGCCGAGTGTCTGCGCTGCATCCGCCACGGCCTGCGGGTCGGCTTTGACACGCACGTAGAACTCGGAGATCACGTCGACCCGCATGCGGTCCTTGGTGATCAGCGCCTTGTCGCGCCCGCGTGCCACTTCGAGCCGCAACGTGTTCATGTTGACGGGAATCACCTCGTGCAGGATCGGCAGCACCAGCGCGCCGCCGCCGAGCACGACCTTGGTGCCGCCGAGCCCGGTGCGCACGAAGCTGCGTTCCTTCGAGCTGCGCAAGTACAGCCAGTGCAGCAGCCAAACGACGATGGCGACGACAATCGCAACGGCGATCAGCCCGAGGATGAATAGGCCGAAATCGGATCCGGTCATGGCGGTCTCCCTGGTTATTGCTTGCCTGTCGCACCCGATTGGCGGGTTATGGCGACGAACTTCCTGGTTTGTTCGGTCAGTGCAATTTCGGCCGGCAGCCGTTCCATGCTCGAGGCGCCGTAGAAGCCGTGGCACTTGGAACACTTGCGCAGGATGTATTCGGCGTCGGCCGGCTGGGCGATCGGTCCGCCGTGGCAGAGCACGATCACGTCCTGGTTCACCTGCAGCGCTGCTTCGGCGCACGCGTCGATGATCGGCACGCACCCCTCGAGCGTGACTGCCGTCTCCGCGCCGATCGAGCCGCCGGTAGTCAAACCAAGGTGACAGACGATCACGTCGGCGCCCGCGCGCGCCATGTCGACGGCGTCGTTGGGATTGAACACGTATGGCGTGGTGAAAAGATCGAGCGCACGCGCCGCGCGGATCATCTCGACTTCGAGCCCGTAGCCCATACCGGTTTCTTCGAGATTGGCGCGGAAGAGCCCGTCGATCAATCCGACCGTGGGGAAATTCTGCACGCCTGAAAATCCCAGGTCGACGAGCTGGCGCAGAAAGTGATCGCGCAGCATGAAGGGATCGGTGCCGTTGACGCCCGCAAGCACCGGCGTCTTCTGCACGACCGGCAGGACTTCGCGCGCCATCTCGACGACGATTTCGTTGGCGTTGCCGTACGCCATCATTCCGGCGAGTGAGCCCCGTCCGGCCATTCGATAGCGGCCCGAGTTGTAGATCACGATCAAATCGATGCCGCCGGCCTCTTCGCATTTCGCCGAGAGCCCGGTGCCTGCGCCGCCACCGATGATGGGCTGGCCGCGCGCGATCTTGCCGCGCAAGCGTTGCAGGACTTCCTGGCGCGAGAAGCGTGGCATCGGTCAGGCTCGTGCGCGCAGCGCGTTCGTGCCGGGCGTCGCAGCCACGTCGCGGTAGAGCGCGACCAGCAGGTCGGCGAACTGCGGATCGTTGATGTGCAGCGGCGTGCGGATCAACTTGCGATTCGGCCCAGCCTTGAAGCCCGCTTCGATGGTAGCGAACAGCGCCTTGTCCGCGGCGGGATCCCAGAACACCTTGCCCGGCGCATCGAGCGCCGAGACGCCGCCTTCAGGCAGCACGAAGCGCACGGGCCCTTCCATCCGGTTGAGCTTGGCGACGATGAATGCACCGATCGCCTTGTTTTCCTCGACCGTGGTGCGCATCAACGAGACGTTCGGGTTGTGCTTGTAGAGATTGCGGTCCTTGAACCTGGCTGGCACCGTGTCCATCGCCCAGAAGTTCACCATGTCCAGCGCTCCGCACGAGGCGACATAAGGCACGCGCGTGCGCACCATCGCGTCGAGACGTTCGGGCCCCGCGGAGAGAACGCCGCCCACGATCTCGTCGCAGACTTCCGTGGTGGTGACATCGATCACGCCGGACAGCAATCCGGAGTCGACCAGTTTCTCCATCGACTGGCCGCCCGTGCCGGTGGCATGGAAGACCAGGCAGTCGTATTCGTCCTGCAACTGCTTGGTCACGGCCTGCACGCAGGACGTCGTAACGCCGAACATCGTCAGGCCGATGGCGGATTTGCTGGTGCTGCTCGCGGACTTGGCGTGGGTGATCATGCCGGCCAATGCGTGCGCGGCATTGGCGAGCACCTTTTCGCTGATGCGATTGATGCCCGACACGTCGGTGACCGAATACATCATGCAGATGTCGCTTGGCCCGACATATGGGCGCACATCGCCGGACGCCACCGAAGACACCATCACCTTCGGCAAGCCGATCGGCAGACCGCGCATCGCCTGCGTCGCGAGCGCAGTGCCCCCGGAGCCGCCGGCCGAGATGAGACCACCGAGATCGCGTCGACCGGCCAGCAAGCGCGATTGCACGAAGCGCTCGAAGGCAAGCCCCATCGCAGTGACGGCAGAACCGCGGTCGCCGGTGAAAACGGCGCGCTCGCCTTGCGGGTGAAAGCGTGCGACTTCGCGCGGGTGGACGTTGGCGGTCGACGCTGCGCCGGAGGTCGAGAGGTCGACCGTCACCGTGCGAACGCCGAGCTTTTCGAGGCAGCTTTTGAGATAAAAAAGTTCGCGACCCTTGGTATCGAAAGTGCCGGCGATGTACGCGGCGCGGTCGACCGTGGCAGAGACGGGGAATTCGAGGACCCGTGCCTCGCGGGACGGGAGCTCGGCTGGTGCGCTCGCTTGGCTTTGCGCACCCGATGCCGCGCTATGCGCCCCCACCCCCGCCCCTCCCCCGCTTGCGGGGGAGGGGGGATTTGTGCCGGTCGGCTGCGCTACGACCGGGGAATAAGGGTCGCCCGAGTTCCAGCGGGTAAAGCCGCGGGTGCTTCGTTCGCTGGGGGCGGCGGTCTCCGCGGAGGGCAAGTCGTCGTCGCCGGCTCGTTTGATGGTGTAGACGCGGGTCTGCTCCGACTCAGGCGCGACGCGCAGCGGTTGCGCGACCTCTTCGTCCGCTATGGTTCGCACACCAAGCAAGCGTTGCTGCAGTTCGAGATCACTCGCCAGTTCGCTGGCCGGCAGCGCAAGTGCGATGCGACCGTTCATCATCACCGCGACCGTGTCGGCGACCTCGATCGCCACGCCAAGGTTCTGCTCGATCAGCAGCACCGCGATCTTGTCGTCGTGTGCGAGCGTCCTCAGCATCTCGATGACCTGCTGCACGATCACGGGCGCAAGTCCCTCGGTCGGCTCGTCCATCACCAGCAGGCGCGGGTTGAACAGCAGCGCGCGTGCGATCGCGAGCATCTGCTGCTCGCCACCCGAGAGTTCGGCACCGCCGTTGCCTCGGCGCTCGGCAAGGCGCGGGAACGTGCGATAAACGCGGTCCACGGTCCACGCTCCGCGCGCCGCACCTTGCGCGGCAAGCCGCAGGTGCTCGTCGACCGACAGCGATTGCCAGACGCGCCGGCCTTGCGGCACGTAACCGACGCCCCGTTCGGTGATCGCGTGCGGTGCCAGACCGAGGATTTCCTCGCCGCCAAGTAGCACGCTGCCGCGTGCGGTCGAACTTGCAGGAAGCAGACCCGTAATTGCATTGCACAGCGTGGTCTTGCCCATGCCGTTGCGGCCGATCACCGCGACAGCGCCGTGCTCGAGCGTCAACGAGACACCCTGCAGCGCGTGCGCGCGTCCATAGTAGACATCGAGGTTCTCGATGCGCAGCACCGCACCCGACGAATGGGAAGCGCGCTTGCGGGAGAACCAGGCCATCAATGCCTCGTGCCCATGTAGATCGCCTGCACTTCGGCATCGCCTTCGATTTCTCCGGGCGTTCCTTCCTTCAGCAGCCGCCCGTTGTGCAGGACCGCCACGCGTTCGACCACGCGCAACGCAATGTCGAGATCGTGTTCGATCAGGATAAAACCGATATGCGCCGGCAGCGCATCGAGGAGCTGCACCAGTTCGCGCCGTTCCGCCGGCGACAAGCCCGCGGCGGGTTCGTCGAAGAGGATCAACCGCGGCGCGCCAGCCAACGCCATGCCGAGCTCGAGCTGGCGTTGCTGGCCGTGTGACAGGTTCGACACCGGTTGATCGCCAATGTGCGACAGGCGCACGCGTTCCAGCAGATCGCTCGTTGCCCTTGCCGACGCATGGTTTGCTCCGGCGCGCCAGAGCGAGAAGCGGCCGTTGGCGATCCCTCGCATGGCGAGGAACAGGTTGTCGCGCACGCTCAGGTCACGGAACAGCAGCGACGATTGATAGGTGCGCCGCAGGCCTTTTCTTATGCGTTCGTGCGGCGGTAGGTTGGTGATGTCTTCGCCAAAAAACTCGATGCGCCCCGCGCTCGGTGGAAAGTCGCCGGTGATTGCATTAAAAAGCGTTGTCTTGCCCGCGCCGTTGGACCCGATGATGGCGACCTTCTGCCCCGCCGCTACGGACAACGACACGTCGTCGACCGCGCGCAGCGCGCCGAACATGCGCGTCACGCTTGTGAGAATCAGCGCGTCGCCCGAAAGCAACGTGCTGCTGTGGCGCGCGCCGCCACCGGCACGTGCCGGTGCGGCGGTGCGCGCTGCTCTCAATTGCGTGACGGACGCCATTTCAATCGGCGCGGGTCATTTCACTTGCGGCAGTCGGGAACGTCGCGGGATCCCAAGCCCATCTTCTTGAACTCGGTCTCCGACAACCCCAACGTCTGCGAGATGTCGGGCACGGTCTTGACGACTTTGTTGTAGAACGAACCGTCGCTTGCCTTCACCACTTCAGTGATGTAGGTGGGACCGACACCGTTGCGATTGGAATCGATCTTCACCGTACCGGCTGGGCCTTTGAAGTTGGTCTTCTGCAGCGCTTCGCGATACGCCTTGTGGCCATTGCTCAGATCGCCCTTCACCGCGTCGAGCGCATCGAGCGTCGCCTTGGTGTTGATGTAGTACAGGTAGGCGAAAAGGCTCGGGCTCGGGAAGCCGTCCTTGAAGGCGGCCTTATAGTCGGCGACGAACTTCTTCCACTCCGGCGTGTCGATCGAGTCGGCCATCGGGCCGGCACTGGCCGTGCCGAGCAACGACTCGCGGCGCTTGCCCTTGAAGTTGAGTACCGTTTGATCGACCGTGATCGAGCCGCCGATCATCGGCTTGTTGCCGCCGGTTTGCTCATACTGGGTGAGGAAGTTCACGGCGTCGGAGCCGCCCAGCACCACGAGCACCGCGTCGATGTCCTTCGGCATGCGCGCGATCACCGACGAGTAGTCCTTGGTGCCAAGCGGCACCCAAGCCTTGTCGACCACCTTGCCGCCCTTGGCGCAGTAGCTCGCCATGAAACCCTGCACTTGCGAATACGGGAAGCCGTAGTCCTCAGCGATCAGGAACACCTTCTTGTATCCCTTGGCCAGCGCGTGCTCACCCAGGCCCACCATCCACTGCGCGCCTTCGGTGTTGAAGCGGTAGAAGTTGGGCGCCGGGTCCTGCAGGGTGGTCGCCTGCGCGCCCGAGCTGCCGTTGATGAAGGTGACGCCAGGTTGTGTCTTGGCGTAGTTCTTGACCGCGATGCCTTCGTCTCCCGACAACGGCCCGATCATGATGGGCACCTTGTCCTGCTCCACCGCCTTGCGCGTCGAGGCGACCGCCTTGTCGGGCGTCGCGTCGGACGAGAGCTTGATGAACTCGATCTTCTTGCCGCCCGCCATGCCGTTTTTCTCTTTCAGAGCCAGATCGGCGCCGCGCATGCTGTCCTGTCCCGGCACCGCGAACGGACCTTCCAGCGTCGCGAGCAAGCCGATCTTCAGCGTCTCCTGCGACCAGGCCGGCGACACCACTGCTGCCGCAACGGCGGCCGCCAGCAACGATCGAACCCAGACTCTTCTCTTCATCACCTTCATGGATGTCTCCTTTGGTTGGTATTGGGGCTCTGCGGGCGGAAGCGCGAGCGAACCATCGCCCACAACCCGAGCAGGCCGTCGGGGGAAAACAGCACGATGACAAGGAACACGCCGCCGATCACGAGGTTGAAGCGCTCGCGGGCGACCAGGTCGATGGCGAAGTTTTGCAGCAGCACGAAGACGATCGCGCCCACGAACGCGCCGATCGGGTGCTTGATGCCGCCGAGCACCGCGATGACCAGGATGTTGATCATCACGCCGAGACCCATCGATCCTGGCGAGATTCGGTTGTTGTACCAGGTGATCAGCACGCCACCGACCGCGGCAAGCAGCCCGGCCACCGCGTACGCGGCCACGCGGTGCGCGGTGACGTTGAAGCCCAGTGCGTGCATCCGCCGCGGGTTGTCGCGGATGCCTTGCAGCGCGACACCGAACGGCGTGCGCACCAGGTGCTTCACGAAGAAGTAGCCCAGCAGCGCACATGCCAGCGCAAGGTAATAAAACGGCACCGGCCCGCGGAAGTCGACGTCGCCGACGGTGGGCGGGAACACCTGGTTGAACCCCTGGTGCCCGTTGAACAGGGTGTAGTTCTGCTGGGCGAAATAAAACAGCGCCACGCCGATGGCCAGCGTGATCATGATCGTGTAGATGCCTTCGGTCCGCACCGACAACCACCCGACCGCGATGGCAAACACGACCGCGAGTGCGAGTGCGAACAGCACCGAGAGCCACCACGGCCAGTTGAGGCTGATGGTGGTGGCAGCGCTGTGGCCGAAGATCGCCACCAGGTAGCCGGCCAGCCCGGCCACCGTCATCTGCGCCAACGAGACCATGCCGCCGTAGCCGGCCAGCAATGTCAGCGAGAGTGCGATCAGTCCCAGCGCGAGCGCCTGCGCGCCGATCTGGTAGGTGAAAAATGGCGACGCGACGAAGGGATAGATCAACACGCCGACGAGGATCACCACGTGGCGCACCGAGAGCTCGCGCCGCAGGAACTCGAGCCAACGCAGCGTGGTCGGCGCAGACTGGTCGACGCCGACGCCTACCGATGGCTGGGTCGGCAACGGACGCGCGGGCAAACGCGCCGTCGCCCCCGTGTTCATCGCGCGACGCCAGTACGCGGCGCTCATGGTCGCGCCCT
>DASQAE010000766.1:0-3396 GCA_035635915.1 Burkholderiaceae bacterium
CGATCGCAGCCGGCGGCATTTCTAAGGTCGCGACCTCGCCGCTGCGCGAGGCTCCATGCCACTGATCGCGCAAGCGCACCGTGGTGAGAGCGAGCGGGAAAGCGACGTCGACCGACTCGGCGGGCCCACGCAGATCTACAGGCACGAAGCGGGCGCGCCCGGTTGGCGTCGCAAAACGCGCATCGGTGTAAAGACGCGCGCTACCCAGCGTCTTGCCGGCGCCGGCAGTGCCCCGCGGAAGCGGCCACTGCTGGGGTCCGGCGCGCTCGAGCAAAACATGGTCGATGCCGCCGATATCCAGATCGCGCCCGACCGTCAGCTCGCGATACTCATCGAACACCGCACTCGCATCGGCGAAAACGAACGCCGCCGCGTGCTGTGGATTCACGCGTGCCGCCAGTCGGCGCGCGAAATCCGCGCCGATGGACCAGTCTGCGCGTGCCGCGCCCGGCGCCGATACAGCGGCGCGCGACAGCGTGATGCGGCGCTCGGAGTTGGTGCTGGTGCCTTCGCGCTCGCCGAAGGTCGCGGCGGGCAGCAACAGATCGGCAAATGCGGCGGTTTCCGTGTGCGCGAATGCGTCTTGCACTACGACAAACGGCACGCGGCGCAAAGCTTCGTGTACGCGCGCCAGATCGGGCAATGACTGTGCGGGGTTCGTGCAAACGATCCACAGCGCGTCGACTTCCCCGCGTGCGCACGCATCGAACATTTCGACCGCTGTCAGACCGCGGTGCGTCGGCAGCGCGTCCACGTCCCAACGGCGCGCGAGATCGGTGCGATCGCTTTCGTTCTCCGGGTCGCGATGGCCCGGTAGCAGCGTCGCCATGGTTCCCGTCTCGCGTCCGCCCATCGCATTCGGTTGGCCCGTCAGCGAGAACGGCCCCGCGCCAGCGTGGCCGATTTGTCCCGTTGCAAGATGCAGGCTGATCAGTGCGGTGTTGTTGTCGGTGCCATGACTCGACTGATTCAGGCCCTGGCAATAGAGCGACAGCGTGGCCGGTGCGCGGGCGAACCAGCGTGCCGCCCGCTCGATGTCATCGGCGGGCACTCCGGTAAGGCGCTGCGCATCGACGAGCGAAAAACTGCGCGCCACTGCCGCCGCTGCTTCGAACCCTTCGGTATGCCCAGCGATGAACGCGGCGTCTGTCAGGCCGTCGCGCACCATCACGCCGAGCATGGCGGTGAACAACCAGAGATCGGTTCCAGGGCGCACCGGCAGATGCAGGTCCGCAGCTGCCGCGCTCTCCGTGCGGCGCGGATCGGCGACGATCAATCGCGTGCCTCGCTTGCGCTTGGCTTCGAGCAGGCGGCCGAAGAGCACTGGATGCGCCACCGCCGGGTTTGCGCCGGCAACAAGAACACAGTCGGCGAGTTCCAGATCCTCGTACGAGCACGGCGGCGCGTCCGCTCCCAGCGCACGCTTGTAGCCGACCACGGCCGAGCTCATGCACAAACGCGAGTTCGAATCGATGTTGTTGGTGCCGGCGACGACCCGCGCAAGTTTGTTGAAAACGTAGTAGTCCTCGGTCAGCAGTTGCCCCGATACGTAAAAAGCAACTGCTTCCGGCCCGCGTTGCTGCAGCACGCGCGCAAACCGGTCTGCTGCGTGATCGAGCGCTTCTTCCCAGGTGACGCGGCGTGGCTGCGTCTCGCGTGTCGTGCGCAGGTGCGGGTACAGCAGACGCGCGCGGGCTATCACGTCGTCAGTGGCGGTGAGATGGAGCGTTTGCCCTTTGGGACACAACTTGCCGAAGTTGGCCGGATGCGCCGGGTCACCACGCACGCCGACGATCCGGTCGCCGCGCGCCTGCACGATGACGCCGCAACCCGTGCCGCAGTACGGACAGGCGGATTTCGTTTCGCGCAACAAGTCGTTCATGTCATTGGGCACAACGTGTCATCCCAGGCACCGAGCGCCGCCGTGTTTTTCCGAGCGCAGGCGAGGGATACCGGTCCACATGGTGCGAGATCCCTCGCTCACGCTCGGGATGACGCTGCACATTGCGCGGTGGCCATGCCCGGCAGTGCCCGCAACGCATCGCGCTGCAGGAGCACGCGCCCTCCTTGCACGCGCACGCTGAACGTGCGCGTTTCGCCTTCGTCCGGGGCGATCATGCGTCCGGTGGCCAGTTCAACGCAGCGGCCATGCAACGGGCACGCCACCCGGTCGTGCGAAACGATCCCCTCCGATAATGGTCCGCCTTTGTGCGGGCAACGATCCTCGAGCGCAAACACACGTTCGCCGTCCGGGCGCAGCAGCGCAACAGTGGCGGCGCCGACTCTGACGCGACGTGCGCCCGGTGCCGGCACGTCGTCGACGGCGCAGATGTCGATCCAGTCGCCGCCCGGGTTCATGCCGTCACTTCCGCCACGATTGGGACGAACTGGCGCTTGTCGACCGCCGCCTTCTCGGGCTCGTGCCACGGATCGACTTCGAGTGCCAGCGCGCGTGCGAGCCGCTGCGCGAGCGCGTGCCGCCCATCGGTGTCCTCGAGCACGCGCTTTTTTACGTAGTCCATGCCGACGCGCGCGACGAAGTGCACGGTGCGCTCGAGATAAAAACCTTCCTCACGATAGAGCTGGAGGAAGGCAGCCGCGTACTCGAGCACTTCTGCATGCGTCTTCACCTTGACCAGGAACTGCGCGACTTCGGTCTTGATACCGCCGTTGCCGGCGATATGGATCTCCCAGCCGGAGTCGACGCCGATCACGCCGACATCCTTGATGCCCGACTCGGCGCAGTTGCGCGGGCAGCCGCTCACCGCGAGCTTGACCTTGTGTGGAGCCCACATCTTCCACAACGCATGCTCGAGCTCGATCCCCATCGTGGTCGAGTCCTGGGTGCCGAAGCGGCACCACTCGGAACCAACGCAAGTCTTCACCGTACGCAGCGCCTTGCCATAAGCATGGCCGCTCGGCATGTCGAGATCCTTCCAGACCGCGGGCAGGTCTTCCTTTTTCACGCCGAGCAAATCGATGCGCTGGCCGCCGGTCACCTTCACAGTTGGAATCCGGTACTTGTCGACCACGTCGGCGATGCGGCGCAACTCGGCGCTGCTGGTCACGCCGCCCCACATGCGCGGCACGACCGAAAACGTGCCGTCCTTCTGGATGTTGGCGTGCGAGCGTTCATTGACGAAACGGCTCAGCGGATCGTCCTGCGCTTCGCCCGGCCAGGTACTGATGAGGTAGTAGTTGATGGCGGGGCGGCAGGTCTGACAACCCTGCTCCGTGCGCCACTCCAGCGTCTTGCGTACCTGTGCCACCGACAGCAGCTTGAGATCGCGGATCGCCGACCGTACTTCGGCGTGGGTGCGATCCGTGCACGCGCACAGTGGCTTGGTCTTCGGCGTCGGCGAGTAGTTGTTGCCGACCGTGGTCATGAGGATCTGC
>DASQAE010000767.1:0-4709 GCA_035635915.1 Burkholderiaceae bacterium
CCGGCACCGAGCGCCTGATTCCGTTTGACATCATCCCGCGCATCATTCCGGCGGCCGAGTGGCGCCAGCTCGAGGCAGGGCTGCGCCAGCGCGTCAAAGCGCTGAACCGCTTCATTCACGACGTTTATCACGATCAGAACATCGTGCGCGCCGGCAAGATCCCGGCTGACCAGGTGCTGAAGAACTCGCAGTACCGGGCCGAGATGCACGGCGTCGACGTTGCCAGCGACATCTACACCCACATCGCCGGCATCGATATCGTGCGCGCGGGCAAGGGGGAGTACTACGTCCTGGAGGACAACCTGCGCGTGCCCAGCGGCGTGTCGTACATGCTCGAGGACCGCAAGATGATGATGCGGCTTTTCCCCGAGCTGTTCGCCAAGAATCGCGTCGCACCGGTTGCGCATTACCCGGACCTGCTGTTGGAAAACCTGCGTTCGGTCGCGCCGCAGGGCGTCGCGGACCCGACGGTGGTGCTGCTGACGCCGGGGATGTACAACTCCGCGTACTTCGAGCACGCCTTCCTCGCGCAGCAAATGGGCATCGAGCTGGTCGAGGGGCAGGACCTGTTCGTGCAGGACGACGCGGTATTCATGCGCACCACGCGTGGACCGCATCGGGTCGATGTCATCTACCGCCGCGTGGATGACGATTTTCTCGATCCGCTCGCGTTCCGGCCCGATTCGACTCTGGGCGTGCCGGGTCTCTTGAAGGCCTACCGCGCCGGCAGGGTGACGCTGGCCAATGCGATCGGCACCGGCCTGGCCGACGACAAGTCGATCTATCCGTACGTGCCGGACATGATCGAGTTCTATCTCGGCGAAAAACCAATTCTCGCCAATGTTCCTACGTTCAAGTGCCGCAACCGCGACGACCTCGTGCAGACGCTGGCGCGACTGCCGGAGCTGGTAGTCAAGGAAGTACACAACGCAGGTGGTTACGGCATGCTGGTCGGGCCGGCGGCCACACGCGCCGAGATCGAGGCGTTCCGCAAGAAGATCGAGGCCAATCCTGCCAACTATATCGCGCAGCCGACGCTCGCTTTGTCCACCTGTCCGACGTTCGTCGAATCGGGCATCGCGCCGCGCCATATCGACCTGCGGCCGTTCGTCCTGTGCGGCAAGCAGGTCACGATGGTGCCAGGCGGGCTGACGCGCGTCGCGCTGCGTGACGGCTCGCTGGTCGTCAACTCGTCGCAGGGCGGCGGCACCAAGGACACATGGGTGCTCGAATGAGCCGCGCCATCGATGCTTAGCCGAACCGCCGATCACCTGTTCTGGATGGCGCGCTACATCGAGCGCTCCGACAATCGCCGCCAGGCGATTGCGTCGCAGGCTAACGTGAGCGCAGCGAACGTTAAGCTCGCGCAGCGAGCGGCCGGAGACAAAACACGGGTGTTCGAGGAGCACGGGAGCGCCGATGCTTAGCAGGACGGCCGACCACTTGTTCTGGATGGCGCGCTACATCGAGCGCTCCGAGAACACGGCGCGCATGCTCGACGTCAACATGTCGACGTCGCTGCTGCCGCAGTCCGTAGAGGTGGCGGAGCAGGGCTGGCGCGCGATGTTGAGCATCTCGGAGCTGCAGGCGGCGTTCGATGCCAAATACCCGAGTCTCACGCCACGCGACGTTCTCGATTTCATGGTGCGCGACCCGGGCAATCCATCGTCGATCTTCTGCTGCCTCCAGGCGGCGCGCGAGAATGCCCGCGCGGTACGCGGCGTCCTGACGACCGAAGTCTGGGAAACGCACAACGACACTTGGCTCGAACTGCTCAAACTGCTGGCCGGCGGCGTGCTCAAGCGCGATCCTTCGGAGTTGTTCGAGTGGGTCAAGTTCCGCTCGCACCTTTCGCGTGGCGTCACGATCGGAACCATGCTCAAGGACGAGGCCTTTTATTTCACGCGCCTTGGCACGTTCCTGGAGCGCGCTGACAACACTGCGCGCATCGTTGACGTCAAGTTCCACGGTGTTGGTCAGACCGAGACGCGCAACGGCGTTAACGGCGAAGCCGCCGACACTGCTGCGGAGAATCAGCTCGACTACTACTTCTGGGCGGCGATCCTGCGCTCGGTCTCGGCGTTCGAGGTTTACCGCAAGGTCTATCGCGACGTGATCGCTCCGTCGCGTGTCGCCGAGTTGCTGGTCCTGCGCGACGACATGCCGCGCTCGCTGCTGGCGTGCATGAACGAGGTGTGCCTCAACCTGGAAAAGGTGCGCAACAGCCGTTCGCGCGAGACGGAGCGCCGCGCTGGTTTGCTGCGCGCGGAACTGCAACACGGGCGTATCGAAGACATCCTGCAAATGGGCTTGCACACGTTCCTGAACGCGTTCCTCGAGCGCGTCAACGACCTTGGCGGCCGGATCAGCCAGGACTTCCTGGTGCCGCTGAGTGCAGCTGATGTCGCTTTGGCGCGGCTACGCACAGGCGCGCGCTAACATGGCGCGCACGGGTGAAAGCCAGGCGAAAGGCGGGCGACCATGACCTATTGCGTAGGGATGCGGCTGAACGCGGGGCTGGTCTTTCTCTCCGACTCGCGCACCAATGCGGGCGTCGACCAGATATCGACGTTCCGCAAGATGACCGTGTTCGAAAACCCGGGCGAGCGCCTGCTGGTACTGATGAGCGCGGGCAACCTGGCGATCACGCAGGCAGTGCGGCAGATCGTTTGCGAGCGCACTGCGGCCAGCGAACACAGCGTCTGGAATGTCGAAAGCCTGGTTGACGCCGTGCGCGTGGTCGGTGACGCCGTGCGCGAGGTTTTCGTGCGCGACGGCGCCGGCCTGAAACAGGCCGGCATCGAGTTCAACTGCAGCTTCATCTTCGGCGGCCAGATCAAGGGCGAGCGCATGCGCCTGTTCCAGGTCTACGCAGCCGGCAACTACATCGAAGCGACGCCTGAGAACCCGTATTTCCAGATCGGCGAGGCGAAATACGGCAAACCCATCATCGATCGTGTCGTCGGCCCGGCAACGCCGCTGGACGAAGCCGCGAAGTGCGCCCTGATCTCGATGGATTCGACGCTTCGCTCGAACATCTCGGTCGGGCTGCCGCTCGATCTTCTGGTCTACGAAGCCGACCGGCTGGCGGTTACCAAGTTCGTCCAGATCGACGCGCATAACCAATACATGAACATGATCCGCAATACCTGGGGCGCGCGCCTGAAACAAGTCTTCCTGGAAATTCCCGACCCGACGTGGCGCGATGCCAAGGCGGCACCGGGTGCGCCGCTGCTGGAGACCGATCCGACCTTTCCGGTTCGCGCCCCGATGCCGGCGGCGCTTCACGCAGCGCCGCGCGCGGTGGTGCCGCCGGTGCAACTGGTCGCGAGCGCACCGCCAACCCGGCCCGAGTCACAGCACGGCAGCTGACGCGCGGCTCACGCGGCGGCCCGGGGCGCTTCACTGCGCACCCCGCTGCACCGGTTTGCAGGCTTGCCCGAAACTTGCATGAGAACATCCGGACCCGCGCGAGAAGCACGCGCCGGCACCTACCTACAAAGCGAGCAGCAACCGTGTCGATCCACGTCGCCCTGAATCACGTCACGCACTACAGGTACGACCGGCGCGTCGGCCTTTCACCGCAAGTGGTGCGGCTGCGGCCGGCGCCGCACTGCCGCACGCCTGTTCTCTCTTACTCGCTGCGCATCGAACCGGGTCGGCATTTCATCAACTGGCACCTTGATCCGTTCTCCAACTACCTCGCACGCCTGGTTTTTCAGGAGCAGACCACGGAGTTCAAGGTCACCGTCGACCTGGTGGCCGAGATGGCGATCTACAACCCCTTCGACTTCTTTCTCGAACCAAGCGCCGAGGAATTTCCATTCGAATACGAAGGCGGGCTGCGTCACGATCTTCAGCCTTACCTGGCGAAGGAACCGGTGACGCCGCGCTGGCGCGATTTCCTGCGCAGCATCGACCGGCGCAAGGGACGCACGATCGACTTTCTGGTTGGGATCAACCAGCGCTTGCAGCGCGAAATCCGCTACCTGATCCGCATGGAGCCGGGCGTGCAGACGCCGGAGCAGACGCTGGCGAACGCAGCGGGTTCGTGCCGCGACACCGGCTGGCTGCTGGTGCAGACGCTGCGGCATCTTGGCCTCGCGGCGCGATTCGTCTCCGGCTATCTGATCCAGCTCAAGCCGGACGTCAAGGCGCTCGATGGTCCGTCGGGCACCGAAGCCGATTTCACCGACCTGCACGCCTGGTGCGAGGTCTATCTGCCCGGCGCGGGCTGGGTCGGACTTGATCCGACATCCGGCCTGCTCGCGGGCGAAGGGCACATCCCGGTCGCATGCACGCCCGAGCCTTCGACGGCCGCGCCGGTCAGCGGCGGGGTCGACGAAAGCGAGGTCGAGTTTTCGCACGCGATGAAGGTGACTCGAATCTACGAGGCGCCGCGCGTCACCAGGCCGTACACCGAAGCGCAGTGGAGCAGCGTGGTCGACCTGGGCCACAAGGTCGACGCGGACCTGCAGGCAATGGACGTGCGCCTGACGATGGGTGGCGAACCGACCTTCGTTTCGGTCGGCGATCGTGATGCTGCCGAGTGGAACACCACGGCGTTGGGTCCGACTAAGCGCGGTTACGCATCCGAGCTGGTGCAGCGTCTGCGCGCGAAGTACGGCCAAAATGGCTTCCTGCATTTCGGCCAGGGCAAGTGGTATCCCGGCGAGCAACTGCCGCGCTGGGCGTTATCCGTCTATTGG
>DASQAE010000768.1:0-1596 GCA_035635915.1 Burkholderiaceae bacterium
GATTCAGGCGGAGATCGATCTACACGGTCTGCGCGTCGATGAGGCGCGCACCGCACTGGGAGCGTTCCTGCGCGACACCGTCAAACGTGGCGTGCGCTGCGTGCGTGTCGTGCACGGCAAGGGCCTTGGCTCGAAGGACCGCACGCCAGTTTTGAAGGACAAGGTGCGAGGCTGGCTCATGCAACGCGACGCAGTGATCGCGTTCTGCCAGGCGCGGGGGGCGGAAGGCGGCGCTGGCGCGCTGGTGGTGCTGCTGCGACCGACGCCTAAGGCTTAGACCGCTTCTTCGCCGGTTTCGCCGGTGCGAATGCGGATTACCTGCTCGACCGGGCGCACGAAAATCTTGCCGTCGCCGATCTTGCCGGTGCGTGCCGCCTTGGTGATCGCTTCGATCGCACGTTCGACCAACCCATCGGCGACGACCGCCTCGACCTTCACCTTCGGCAGGAAATCGACCACATACTCGGCGCCACGATAAAGCTCGGTGTGACCTTTCTGGCGCCCGAATCCCTTGACCTCGGTGACGGTCAGTCCACTTACGCCAACTTCCGCCAGTGCCTCGCGGACCTCGTCGAGTTTGAACGGCTTGATGACGGCAGTGATCTGTTTCATGGCGGATTCCCCCGGTTCCAACCGATTCTAGCCCCAGCAACGCGTCATTCGCCGCTCGAAGACGCGTTTTGGCGCGTCGACACGTGATCGAACACGCGCTGACCCTCGTCCCGCACTACTTTGGCGCGTCCTCGTGGAAACGATTGGTGATCGGATAACGCCAGTCGCGGCCAAAACCGCGGTGGGTAATGCGGATTCCGACCGGGGCCTGGCGGCGCTTGTACTCGTTGACGCGGATCAGGCGCACCACACGGCGCACGTCGATCTCGGCAAAGCCAGCAGCGATGATCTCGGCTACCGACTCGCCCAGCTCCATGTAGCGCTCGATGATGGCGTCGAGCACCTCGTAGGGCGGGAGCGAATCCTGGTCGGTTTGATTTGGGCGCAATTCCGCACTCGGCGGGCGCGCGATGATGCGCTCGGGAATCACCGGACCAAGCTCGTTGCGATAACGCGCCAGCGCGTACACCAGCATTTTGCGGATGTCCTTGATCACCGCGAATCCGCCGGCCATGTCGCCGTACAACGTGCAGTAGCCCACCGCCATCTCGCTCTTGTTGCCTGTTGTGAGCACGATCGAACCGTACTTGTTGGAGAGCGCCATCAACAGCGTGCCGCGGATGCGCGCCTGGATGTTCTCCTCCGTGGTGTCCCACGGCAGGCCGCGAAATTCGCCGGCGAGCGAGCTCAGGAAGGCATCGAAGGTGGGCTTGATCAGAATTTCGTCGTAGCGCACGCCAAGCTTGGTCGCCATCGCGCGTGCATCGAGCCAGGAAATATCCGCGGTGAACTGCGACGGCATCATCACCGCGCGCACCTTGTCGGCACCCAGCGCGTCGACCGCGACTGCGAGCACCAGGGCGGAATCGATGCCGCCCGATAGGCCGATGATGGCGCCCGGAAAACCGTTCTTGCCGAGGTAGTCGCGCACGCCGAGTTTCAATGCCCCGTACGCCTGCGTCTCGATCGAGCCAAGATCCGCGA
>DASQAE010000769.1:0-10967 GCA_035635915.1 Burkholderiaceae bacterium
CGGTTTGGACTCGGCACGCGAGATCCGGCACGCGCCATGAGCTTGCCCATCACCCAGGAACGCAGACCCTTCGAAGGCTCGGTTCCGGGCGAACTGGATTCGGCGACGAGCACATCGCCGTTGGGCAGCACGTACAACCAGCGCGGGTGTTCGAGGTCCTTCGCAAAAGCCGCGACTGTAAGACCCGCGGCAGCCTTGGGTGCTTCACCGTCGGCCCACCCTCTCGCCGGCGCGACGTCGACGGTTGGGATGAGCCTGTGTTCGGGGCCAGGAAGCGTCGGGTGGGGCCCAACGCCTGCAGTGGGCGGAAGCTTCGCCGTTTCCGCGCAGGCCATCACGACCACACAAGAAACCAGACCGAAGCAAAAAGAAGAAAGACGCGCCTTCATCGGGCCCTCGCGAGCAAGCTGCGCAGGCCCTAAGGACGGCAACGCATGTGCCCGTGTCGTCCGCGCCAGGGGAGCGCGGCGGAGGCGCTATCGTTCGCGCACGGCGCGCATCTGGCTTGCAATCCTGAAACGAAGAAAAGGTTTGCGATCAAACGTCGACGCGCGCGTCATGCGTCGAGCCAGCACGGCGGCGACGGCCGCCATGCGCTGCCAAGGGTTGTCGCGTCGGCGGAAGGAAGCAGTCGGCACGCCCGCTCAGGAGCGAAATACCAGCCGCGCGCCGATGCGCATGCGTCAGGGCTGATAGCGCTTGGGTTGGTTTTTCGGCGTCTCCTCGTCCTCGACGCTCCTGTCCAGCTGCTCCTCGTCGGACTCGGGTTTGCGCGTGTCGTCTTGATCTCCTGCCCTTCCGCCCGCGCCGGCGTCGGGACTCTGCTCTCTATCGCGGCTGCCCTGGTCAACCTGGGGCTCGTGGTTCTTTTCGGATGGCTGACCGGGTTGCTGGTCTTTGCCCTTTTTAGTCCGGGCCATAACCGTCTCCTGAAATTGAGGTTGAGGACGAGCCTCGACAGCGAAATTCAGCAAGCAGTGCTCCTGCTCGCGCGAGAGCGCCTCGCGGCTCACCTCGTCGATCGGGTCGCGAGAGCATCGCTCTTCGAACCCGCAGCGGGAGCGCCCACTTCCTTCGCCAATTGCTGGGCGTCCTTCAAGTTGTCGCGCAACCCGGGAAGTTTTGCTTGGGCAAACGTCTTTACTTGATTGTCATTCGCGCTGTCGGCGGCTCTCTGGAACGCGCCGACCGCGTCCTGGTGAGCCGCAACACCAATCTGGGCCACGTACTCGCGATCGAACTCACGCCCCTGCAGTTCCTTGAGTCTGCGCAGTTGCTCGCCGTCCTTGGGACTCATCGCACCCAGGTTGCCGACGGACTTGGCCACTGTCAGTGCACGCAGTTCCGCGCCGGTCTTCGAGCGTTCGTCGACAATCTTCTGGGCAAACGCCCGCACGTTCGGCGTCTTCGCCTTTTCGAGCGCGACCCGACTCGCCTCCACCTCCAGCGTGCTCGCACTGGCGGCGCTCGAAACAAAATCGACATCGCCGGCGGAAACCGCCTTGCCGCCCATCGATCCCGTTGATCCCGTCGACCCGGTTGATCCAGTCGCTCGCGGCGTTGCAGCCTGCGCGAGCTCGCATCCTTTGGGGAGACCTGAGCTTGCAGAGCCAGGGCTCGCCGGGGACGGTGAGGGCGGGGTCGCCAGCGCAGTCGTCGGAGGCAGCGGCCGTTCATCCCGTCTGGAGTCGCAAGTACCGAGTAGACCGGCGCTAGGTCCACCAGAGATCAACAGCAATAAGACGGTGGCAAAACCGTCGAGACGGATTCGATTCACGGGCAAACTCCATGGTTGAAGGCCCGCACCTGCGGCGCATCACTCAGTCGGAGATCTCCGAAGCGCTCCGCACAGCGCGGTGATTCTTTTCATCCTCGATGCCCTCGGTATCGAAGTCCGAAAGCTCGAGCCCGATCTCTTCCATCAGCTCCTGGCGCCGCGCTTGCAGCTCTTGCAGCAAACCTTCCCAGTCGAGTTTTGCGCGCGCGAGCTGATCGAAGATCTCGCCCTCCTCCTCTCGTATGTGGTGGCGCGTGTATTCCGCCAGCACGTTGAATGACGCGGCGACCTTTTCGTCGCCGGGCTCGAGGCGATCGAGTTCGACGATCAGCATCTTCAGCGTCTTGTGCTCCACCTCTGCCTCGTCGATCAGCGTCGGCTCGCTGATCACATGGCGGACCGCCGGATAGAAGATCTCTTCCTCCAGGACCGCGTGCACCTCGAGTTCCGCGCACGTGCGTTCAACGATCGTCGCGCGTCGTTCGCGTTCCTCGGGGCTCAGCTTGTCGAATTCGGTAAACGCCTTTTTCGCCCGTTTGTGATCCTGCTTCAACATCTCCAGTACTTCGTTCCTGGCTTTCGCCTCGTTGCGCGTCGGCATCGCCCGCCTCCTGCAGTCGTGTCGCTGCAACGTGCAGCGCCAGCAGTCAAGGCGGCAAGTTGCATTCCTATGCGCCGTCCCGAAGGCCGTGGCTGCAGCAGCACGCGGGCACGCGAGCTGCTTCCTGCTCCGCTTCGTCGTCAATCCAGCCATGGCACAAACCAACGCATGCCAGACCTGCTTGCCAGACTCTCCAGGTCATGGGAACGTCACCGCGTTGCCTCGGCCCCGGTGACCCGCCGGTTGTACCGCTGTCGCTGCGGACGCCCACTGTTTTTTCGCAATAGTCGATGCCTCGGCTGCGGCGCAGAAGTCGGCTATGACCCCGAGCAGGCGACGCTTCTGGCGCTGCCCGCGACTCAACAAACGCCTTATCGGATTACCGCCGGGCGAGGACCGGCACGCGTCGAACGCTCATACCTGCGCTGTGCCAATTACACGACACCCGCAAGGTGCAACTGGCTGGTTCCCGTTGCGAAGGAACGCGCTCGCACGGCGCAAATTCTGTGCCGATCGTGCCGCCTCAACCGGATCGTCCCTGACCTTGACAAGTCGGAGCACGGTATTTGGTGGGCGCGCATCGAGGACGCCAAACGCCAGGTCGTTTCAACCTTGATCACGCTTGGTCTTCCTGTGAGGTCGCGAGTATCCGAGGACACGGCGCACGGCCTTGCATTCGAACTCCTTCGCTCAGAGCCGAGTGGACCGCGGGTTGTCACGGGGCACGCAAACGGCATCGTCACGCTGGACATCGAGGAAGCCGACGACGCAACACGCGAGCAGCGTCGCGCGGCGATGCGCGAGCCATATCGCACCTTGCTCGGTCACTTGCGCCATGAGATCGGTCACTATTACTGGTATCGGTTGATCGAGAACTCGCCGTGGCACGCGGCTTTTCGTGAGGTATTCGGCGACGAGCGAACCGACTACGCGGCCGCGCTTCAGCGGCACTACGACACCGGACCGCCCGCGGATTGGACGGTTGCACACGTTTCCGCCTACGCAAGCGCGCACCCTTGGGAGGACTGGGCCGAAACATGGGCTCACTATCTTCACATGATCGACGCCCTCGACACTGCGGTGAGCTTCGGCGTTAGCGCGCGTGCGATCGAAGCGACTTTCGATCACTTCGAAGCGGATGCCTTGGCGCAGACAGCTCCGCCAAACGCGGCCGACGCCTCGGCATTCCTCGGCTTCGTCAACGCATGGGTCGAACTCGCGACCGTGTTAAACGAACTGTCGCGCAGCATGGGCCAGCCGGATTTTTATCCGTTCGTTCTCTCGGCCGCGGCGGTGCGAAAGCTGCACTTTGTCCACCGCGTTGTGATCGATCCGCGCAACCGGCGCGAAACAACGCGGCCATCTCACATGCCGGGAACGCTCGTTGCCGATGTCGCGCACTGATTTTTTTTGGTCGAGGAGATCACGATGGCAGTCATTTCCGAAGTGATGACCCGCGAGGTCGAAACGATCGCGCCCGAGGCTTCGGTACAGGATGCTGCGCGCCTGATGAGCGAACTGAACGTCGGAGCACTGCCCGTATGTGACGGCGAGGCGCTGGTCGGCATGGTCACCGACCGCGACATCACCTTGCGTGCCACAGCGAGCGGCAGGGCGCCGCAAAGCACCGCGGTGGCGGAAGTGATGACCACCGCGTCGAGCTGGTGCAACGAGAACGATTCGGTCGACGATGTATTGAAGAAGATGGGAGATGAACAGATTCGCCGCATGCCCGTCATCGATGCTCATAAGCATGTGGTCGGCATCGTCTCGCTCGGTGACTTGGCGACACGCCAGCCGACATCGACCGACCGCGCCTTGGGCGACGTTTCGCAACCCTCCATGCCAACGCGCCGCTGACGCGCTCGCGGAGAGTACGAGCCGACAAGGCGTCGGCTCGCATTACTCCGCGGCAATCCAGGAGAATTTCATGTTCCTCGAGATCTACCGCCCGTGTATTGCCGCCTGTTACGCATGCGCGACTTTTTGCGATCGGTGCGCCGTCGCTTGTTTTGAAGGCAACGACCCGCAGGCGATGACGCGATGTATCGGCCTGGTCATGGACTGCGCGCAGCTGTCCCGCAGCGCGGCCGCCATGATGTCGCGCAACAGCGAATTCGTCGACACGATCTGCGAGGCATGCGCCGACGTCTGCAGCGCTTGCGCGGTAGAGTGCGGCCATCACAATGCCAGACAATGCCGCCAGTGTGCCGAAGCCTGTGCCCAATGCGCGAGCCTGTGCCGTGACATGGCACGGCAAACCCAGAGCGCCGGCATGGCGTTTGCGTGAACGTGCGCGCGGTCGAACGCGAAAGTTCCCTCCCGCGGTAACGCCTTCCTGCGACCGCGCTCATTGATCGGCACTGCTCATAATCGCAGCGCACCGGGACGACGCTGCGCTGCGTCCGGGTTGAGGTGCGGGTCGAAGAGTGTGGCTCTTGGAGAAAGTTGAGTCAGTTCGCTGGTGGCAAGGCCACCGCACTGTTCCGCTGAGCTGGTACCTGGTCGCAATCATCAGCATTGCGACGGTGCCACTCGCGATGTTTGCTGCCTACCTGGTGCTGCAGCAGTCGCTGGCCGCGCAAGCGCAACTTGAGCGCAACTTGCGCGCGGCCGCAAGCGCGCTTGCCCTGACCGTCGAGCGCGACCTCGCAACCTCGACCGAGGTGCTGCGCACGTTCGGTGAGCCCGACGCGATGCGCGCCAATGACCGTACCGCGATCGAACGTGAAATCACCCGGCTGCTGGCACGTCGCGCGGACTGGATTGGTGTGTTCCTGCTCGACGCCGACGGCGCAGTGATTGTGGCGCGCGGCGACGAGCGTGCGCTGGCCATGGTGAACTCGCGCCCGTTGCAGCAGGTCAGGTTCGAGGCAACCAGCCCACGCGATGCCTTCACATTGCTGCGTCAACGCGTCGGGCAGAACGACCTCACGGCGGTCGTGGTTCCGGCCACATCAGGCAAGGCCATGCGCTGGACGCTCGGTGCGATCTTCCAGCCCGACAAGTGGCAGCTCCTGCTCGATCGCCAGGCGCCGAACGCCGAAGGTTTCGCGGGAATTTTTGATCGCGATCGACGCTGGATTGCGCGCGCGACCCGATCCGACCCGGGCGCCCTCCCCTCGGCGGCAGAGTTGTTCGAGGGGCTTGCCGACCCGGCGCGCACACAGGGCGTACAGCGCGTCGAGAGGTCCGGGGACGATTCGGTCTATCTCGCATGGAACGGCATCGGCGCAACCGGCTGGGGCGCCGCGGTCGGTCTCGCGGCAGGCCCCGTCGATCGACGCCAACGCAATTCCATCGCAGCCGCCGTGCTCGGCGGCCTGTTCGCGTTTGCAGTCGGACTGATCAGCGCGCTGATCGTCAGCCGTGGCGTCACGTCGCCGCTTGCACGCCTGGCGCAGGGGCTCTGGCCGCGACCGGTGGGGAGCAAAAGATCGAATGTCGCGGAGATCGCGCGCCTGACGCACGCGCTCGAGGCGGCCGAGGCCGAGCGCGATGCCGATCGCGCGGCGCTCAAGGCCAAGGCCGATGAGTTCGAGACGCTCTTTCGCCGTACGCCGGTCGGATTGGTCGTTGCATCCGATCGCGAGTGCAGTCATGTCATTGGCAATTCCGCGCTCGCCGAGCTTTTTGGTGTGCCGCCGGACAGCAACTTCTCGGCGACGCCGCCTTCAGGCGAAGCGCCTGCATGGTTCAAGTTCTTCGCCGGCAGGCACGAGGTGCCGCTGGCGGAGCTGCCGCTTCGTCGCGCAGCACAACGTGGCGACGAAACGCAAGGCGGCGAGTACACCGTGGTGCTCGCCGACGGACGCACGGTCGAGGTGCTTGCCTACGCTGCGCCGCTGCGCGCCGGCGATGGATCGACGCGTGGCGCGGTCGGAGCATTCATCGACGTGACGGAGCGCACGCGCAAGGATTTGCATTTGCGCGAGACGCAGGCGCGCCTTGAGGCGAGCGAGCAACGGGTCGAGTTGGCGCAGGAAATCGGACGGGTCGGGTTTTTCGAATACGACTTCGTCCGTGACCTCAGCGTCTGGACCTCGGGCATGGGAAAGCTGTTCGGCATCGATCCGGCCACGTTTGCGGGAACCTGGGCTGCCTGGGCTGAGCTGGTCGAGCCCGAGGACGCTCTCAAAGTACGCGCCGCGCTCGACGCGGCGGTCGCGGCGCGCGCCGGCACTGTCGCCTACGAATATCGCGCGCGCCATCGCGATGGGAGTATTCGCGTCCTTTCCAGCCGCGCGCTGTTGCTTTACGCCACCGATGGAACCGCGCAGCGGATGGTGGGGGCTGCGGTCGATATCACGGAACAGCACATCACGGATCGCGAACGTGCCATCTTGCTGGCACGCGAGCAGCAGGCACGGCAGGACGCTGAAAACGCCAATCGTTCCAAGGACGAATTCCTTGCAATGTTCAGTCACGAGCTGCGCAATCCGCTCAGCGCAATCGCGGCTGCCGCCGAGGTACTAAACCGCCTCGGTCGCCAGCAACCGGACGAGATTCGTGCGCGCGATGTGATCCGGCGCCAGATCCACCATCTGACCCGGATGATGGAAGATCTGCTCGACGTGACGCGAGTCGTGAACGGCAAGATCGTGCTTTCACGCGCCCCGCTCGATCTCGCCGCCGCGATTCAACGCGCGGCATCCGCGCTCAACGTCACCGGTCGCTTGCGCGAGCACCGCCTCGAACTGGACCTTGCGCCGGCATGGATCAGCGCCGACAGCGTACGCATCGAGCAGATCGCGTCCAACCTGCTCACCAACGCAGCCAAATACACCCCTGCCGGAGGCACGATCACAGTCAAGGTTGCACCCGAGGGTGAGCACGCCTTGCTTGCAGTCAGCGACACGGGCGTCGGCATCCATCCGGATATGCTCGACCGCGTCTTCGATCTCTTCGTGCAGGGCGAGCGCGGATCGGCAGGACGCCACGGTGGTCTCGGTGTCGGCCTGACGCTCGTGCGGCGCCTGGCAGAGTTGCATGGCGGCTCGGTGGTGGCGATCAGCGACGGCATCGATCGCGGCAGCCGCTTCGAAGTGCGTTTTCCGCGTATCGCCCCTCCGAGTCGAAACTAGCGCGTCGCCACGGGAATCCCGATTGCCGCCCCGCTGCTGCGGCCGCGCGATCAGTGCAGCCGGGGCCGGCTGCAGAAACTCGACGCGACCAAATGACCGCGTAAGGGGATAAAGATGCGACGGTATTCAAGCGACAGGGATCGCGACGGCGAACGCGTCCGCGACGAGCGCGGCTCGCAGGCGCGCAGCGAGGACCGTTTCTCTCAGGGTGCGAATCGCAGCTCACGCAGCGAGTTCAGCGGCCGGCGCGAACCGGATCAAGAGCGCGATCGTTTCGAACGGCCGTACGGCCGCGGCGATGCGCACTATGCCGGGCGGGACGATGAGGACTATCGCGCCAAGTGGAACGAACACGGCGGTCGCACCGCGTGGCAGCCTGCGCGTGCGTCGATGGGCGATCCGCGTCGCTCGCAGTATGGCGAAACCGACTACGGCGTCTATGGTCCGCGCTATGGCAGCGGTTACCCGGGCGACGCAATCCATGGTGGCGACGTCAGAGGTTACGGTCACTTGCAGTACGCAGGTGGTTACGGTTACGAACGTGGCGATGATCGTTACGGGCGTCAGGGTTACGGCCAGTCGGAGTGGCACCAGGAGTACGAGCGCGAGCAACATCGCTTCGACCCGGATTACTTGCAGTGGCGCGCGGAACAGATCCGCAACCTCGACAACGACTACTTCAACTACCGCCGCGAGCGGTACAAGAAGTTCTCCGAGGAGTTCGACGCGTGGCGCCGGAACCGCGCATCGTCTGCCGGTGGGTCCGCTAGCGGCACCGCGCAGGAAACCAGCTCACAGGACAACACGGAATCGGCGCGCGACCCGCTGGGAACTCCACGAACCAACAAGTAGCGGCTAGTCGCTGAAGCGGCAGCGCGTCACTGCAGGTTGGCGCGTTGCCGGCGCAACTCGACGGCCGGGACCTGCAACATCTGGCGGTATTTGGTAACGGTTCGCCGTGCCAGCCGCAAGCCTTGCCGAGCGAGCAAGCGAGCGATCTGGGCATCAGACAGCGGTGCGTGCGGATTTTCGGCTGCGATAAGGTCCTTGATCACGCCGCGGATGGCGGTCGCGGACGCACTTCCGCCCTGCGCGTCCGGAAGCGCGCGCGAGAAAAAGAACTTCAGCTCGACAATTCCGTTCGGCGTGTCCATGTACTTGTTGTTGGTGACACGCGAAACCGTCGATTCGTGCATCCCGACTTCGTCGGCGATTTCCTTGAGTCCCATCGGCCGCATTGCCAGCTCGCCGTGCTCGAAGTACTGCTTCTGTCTGGCTACGATTGCCTCGGCGACTTGCAGGATGGTACTGAAGCGCTGCTCGACATTGCGCACCATCCAGCGCGCTTCCTGCAACTGCGCCGCCAGGTCGGCGTGGCGCGAATCGCGATGCTGGCGGAACAACGCCGCGTATGTGTGATTGAGGCACACCCGCGGCACGACGGCTGGATTCAATGCCACGGCCCAGATGCCATGCACCTTACGCACGACGACGTCGGGCGTGACGTAGCGCACGTCAGTCGCACCAAAGCGCCATCCAGGACGCGGATCGAGGTGGCGAATGCACTCGCAGGCAAGGTCGACGCAACGTCCGGGTACACCCAACTCGCGCGCGATACAGGTGAATTCGCGTGCCGCTACGTTGGAGAGATATCGATCGACCACGTTGTGCGCAAGCTGCCGGATCTGCTCTTCCGAGATGCCGTTGCCGGACTTGGGCAAGACCACGCGACGTTCTGCGTGACCGTTGATGCCGAGGTGATCGTCCTGCAGCTGCAGCAACAGGCATTCACGCAGGTCACGCGCCCCGACACCCGCCGGCTCGAGCGATTGCACCAGCCGTAGCGCAATCTGCATCTCCTCTTCTTCCGGCACCGGATCCAGTCCGGTCAGACGCCCGATTTCGGGCAGGTCGATGCGCAGGTAACCATCCTCGTCGAGCGATTCGATGATTGCGCCCGCGACCGCCGCATCACGCGGTGAGAGGGGTTTGACTCCGATCTGGCGATGCAGATGATCGCGCAGCGTGAGATGCATCGGCGTGAGCTCGCCCACGTCGGCATCGAGTCCGCCGAACAGGCGCGGATTGTTGTGGCCATCGCCACGGCTAAATTGGCTCCACGCCTCGCCTTCCCAAGGCGCGTCAGCGGCTTCTAGTTGCGTCACTTGCTCCGGCGTTGCCGGCGCTTCCTCCACGGGCAGCGCCGCCGGTGTCACTTCGCCAGCGGCGTCGAGTGCGGGCGTGTGGGTTGCCTTTTCGCCATTCGTCGGTGTTTCTCCCTCGGCCTCATCGGCATCGAGGAATGGATTCGAGCCGATCGCCTGCTGTACTTCCTGCGCAAATTCAAGCGAAGACAGTTGCAACAGGCGCACCGCCTGCTGCAGCCGTGGCGTGAGGGTTTGTGTCTGGCGTTGTTCGTGACGAATGACTGGTGCACTCATGCTCGCTCCTGGGCGCGAATAAAGGTCGACGCCGGCGCGACGTCGAAGTGGATAGGTGAAGCGAACTCAGAATTCGTGCCAGCTCACCGCCACATCCCGCGTTTCAGGGCGCGTGGATGAATGCGCTCCGCAATCAAGGTTTTGCGCGCACATGCCGCGCGCCGGCCGCAACGGCTGTTGGAATTTCTTACCGGGTCGAGGCAATTCCTACGGCCGAGCGCGCTTGCGCTTTTTCGCCGTCACGGTCGCCGCCGACCCGGTTTTTGCCTTGCCGCCGAACGCACGGCGGAAAGCGCGTCCCGCGGTGACACCGCGTTCATCGGTGTCGACGAGCCCGGCCGTGATGTCGTGGTGCGCCTTCTTCATCTCTCGTGCCGGCGCCGCTCCAGGCTGCCGGCTCGATTCGTCTTCCTCATGCGGCAAGCGCACCGGGCTCGCCGGCGCAACGATGCGCCTTGCAGCTTGCGTCAAAGCAGAACGTCCTTCTTCAGTTTTCATGGTGGCCGTACGCAGCCAACGCGAGCAGCGCGCGTGCCTGCTCGCGAGGTTCAGGTGGGCATGCGGGTTGCGATTTTCCAATGCAACGCGGCCTTTGTGCCGCGCACACCAACCACAAACTCGTGAGGCCTCGCATGAAGAAAGTTCTCATTGCATCGATGCTGGCGATGGCCGGCATGGTCACCGTTGCTGGATGCTCCGTGGCCAGCAAACAAAGCTCGGTCGGCAACTACGTCGACGACGCAACGATCACCACACGTGTGAAGACGCGGTTTGCGGAAGACCCGCAGGTAAGCGCCATGCGCATCAACGTCGAGACACTGCAGGGCGTCGTGCAGCTTTCCGGCTTCGCCACCAGCTCCACCGAAAAAGCGCGCGCGGCTGAAGTCGCGCGTCAAGTGCCTGGCGTTCAGGAAGTACGCAACAGCATCATGGTGCGCTCCCCGACCGGGTAAGCAACGGACCGGCCAGCCGATTCAGCGCTCTGCCTGGTTGCTTCGGCCGGCCTCGTACACGGCCGCGACGTGGCGCCCGATCGCCGCACCAATCAGCAAGACCTGGGTAGA
>DASQAE010000770.1:0-4553 GCA_035635915.1 Burkholderiaceae bacterium
CGCGGGTGTGGCGGATCGGTGCACGCTGGTCGCAGGAAGTTTCTTCGAATCGATCCCACCCGGCGGCGACACTTACACGCTCAAGGACATCATCCACGACTGGGACGATGAGCGCGCCGTCGCGATTCTGCGCAACTGCCGGCGCGCCATGGCGATGAACGCGAAGCTGCTGCTTATCGAACGCGTGCTGCCGTCCGACGGCGAGCCGGCCATCGGCAAGATGATCGACGTCACGATGATGGTGCAGACCGGCGGTTTGGAACGCACTGAAGAAGAATATCGAGTTCTGCTCGAACAGGCCGGCTTCGGCTTGCGTCGCGTCGTCTTCACGCACTCGGCGGCGAGCGTGCTGGAAGCGATACCGGCCTGAGAGGTGGTGTCATCCCGAGTGAAAACGAGGGATCTCGGTTTCGCGGGTGACCGAGATCCTTCGCTTGCGGCGCAGGATGACACCGTCTACTGCCGCTTCGTCACCGGCAGCCAGATCTCCAGCCCACCCATGCCAGTCATCGAGTCGAACTCTTCGCCGTAACGTTCGTAGAACGGCGCGTCGACCACCTCGTGACCGGACTCCGGCAGCCACTTGTTCCAGATGGTGTGCCAGGTGCTGCGGATTTTCGCGATGTGGTCGCCGTGCACGAACACGGCGTAGTGCTGCTCGGGAATGCGCACCCGCGCCCACTCCTTGCCGAGCCCGGCAAAGTCGCCGACCTCCACGCCGCAGATGTACTCGTAGTTGCCAGCGTCGTCACTGTTGCAGCAGACACCGTAGGCTGTTCGCCCGATCTGTCCGGGAAACCGTCCGAGGTGCGGCACGAAACGTTGCCATTGCGCAGGAATGGCGGGGGCGGCTTCGTAGTCGTAACGCTCGCCAAGTCCGGCGATCAAAAGCGCCTTGCCGTTGACGAAACGTGGCGGTGCCAGCGCGGTGAGAGTTTCTTCCATCCTTATCGGCTCCATCGGTTGCAGGTTGTCGAGGTGACCCTGGCTGCGGACCGTTTCCGGCGTGAGGCCGAACTGGTCGCGAAACGCACGGGTGAATGCTTCGTGAGACCCGTATCCCGCGTCGAGCGCGACTGCCAGGATGTCGGGCGCACCGTTGACCAGTGCGCGCGCAGCCTGCGTCAGTCGGCGCGCACGCAAATAGCGCATCAGCGAGTGACCCGTCGCATAACCGAATGCGCGCGACAGGTGGAAACGCGAAACCCCGGCGACAGCGGCGACCGTGTCCAGCGTGATGTCCTGGCCGAAATGGCTTTCGATGAACCAGAGCGCCCGTTGCACGGGATCCATATCAACCTCACGAAGTGCGAAACAGTCTGCCGGCCGCTTGCCCCGCGCGCTTGATCGCTATTGCTCTAGCCCTTCGACCTGTGCAACGCTTGGCAAGATTGTCACTTCGAACACGGACATGCACCAGGATCGAGGATCGATTCGCGTCGGCGTCGGTGGCTGGACCTTCGAGCCCTGGCGTGCAAATTTCTACCCGGCCGGGCTGCCGCACCATCGCGAGCTCGAATACGCCAGCCGACATCTCACCGCGATCGAGATCAACAGCACGTACTACAGCACGCAGAAACCCGAAACGTTTGCGAAGTGGCGCGCCGAGACGCCGGAAGGTTTTGTGTTCGCCGTCAAGGCATCGCGGTTTGTTACCAACCGGCGCGTGCTGGGCGGAGGTGGCCCGGCCATCGAACACTTTGTCGGCAGCGGCATCGCGCGCCTTGGACCAAAACTCGGTCCGCTCCTGTGGCAGTTCATGCCCACCAAACGCTTCGAGCCGGAGGATTTCGCTGCGTTCCTCGCGCTTCTGCCGCAGGAGGTCGAGGGTGTGCCGCTACGCCACGTGATGGAAGTGCGCCATGCAAGCTTCATGGCCTCCGAGTATCTGGCGCTGGCGCGCCGCTTTCGCGTCGCGACCGTGTTCTCCGACACCGACGAATATCCGTCGTTCGCCGATATCACCGGCGATTTCGTATACGCGCGGCTGCAGCGCTCACAAGCGAACATCGCCACCGGTTATGCACCCTCCGCGCTCGATGCCGTCGCTGACTGCGCACGCGTGTGGGCCGCGGGCAGCGAACCGCTGGTGGCACCACGCGTGGAAGGAGCGCAGGCGAACGCTGCGGCGCGTGATGTGTTCATGTTCTTCATCAGCGGTGCCAAGGAACGTGCGCCGGCTGCGGCGCAGGCGCTGATCGAACGGCTGCGATAGGTTGTCGCTAGGTTGTTTGCGCGCTGAAGACGTAGCGCGGGTAGGTCCTGCGCGCAAATCTGCTGCGCGCCGGATCGATGTCGCGGGTGCAAAACGGCTCGACATTCGAGGTACGCGCGAGCAAGGCTCCGTCCGGCTCGATGATCCAACCGACGCCGCCGCACGCACCGTCCGACTGCACTCGATTCGACGACAGGCAATAGCACCCGGACGCAACCGCAGCCACGGTGCCGAGCGATAGCCACTTGCCCGTTGTTGCTGCGGCGGTTGCGCGCGGCGCGATGATCGCCGTGACGTTCATGCCCGCGTAGGCGCGATAGAGCTCCAGGGCCCAGAGCTCGGAGCAGATGTTCAGACCGAACGAAAGATCGCCGGCAGCGTAGGCAGGAAAGCGGGCGTCACCACGATCGAACCATCGCGCCTCGAACCCGCCGGGTTCATCGGGCAGATAGTGCTTGCGCCGTAACCGCGTCACCCCGCCATCACGGGACCAGAGGAATCCTTCGTTGTAATGTTTGTCGCCGTCCGTAACCGGACGTGTGCCTACGACGTACTGCACCTTCAGATCCGGCAAGCGCTGCAACCACAGATCGGCTACCGCTTCTGCGTGCGACCACGCAACCGCGTCGAAGGTCTCGAGCAGCCATAGGGGCTCGACAAAAACGAACTCGGGCAGAACGACCAGCGCGCTGCCTTCAGTGCCGGTGTGGTGACAAAGATCACTCCACGCAGCTTCCAATGGCTCGAGTTCGTGGGGCAATTCGCAGACGGTGACCTTCAACCGGAACTCCCCAATGGCGGCCTGCCCTGCGCAGCATGTGGGCCAGCAGCACTGGTCAGTTGGACGGTTCGCGTGCGATTCAGTTTCTTCTTATTTGATGGAAGCGTGCGCGGCTAGTCCGATGTCATGGGGGGATGGTGCGATTGAGCCCAATCCGCGCGACTCCCAAAAACGCGGCGAGGTCCGGCTCGGCGCTGGTGCGCCGCCTGAAGCGTGCTGCAGTTCGCTTGCGTTCAGCTCGTTATCACTACAAGCACGCTGCAATGCGAATGCTCGATCAGTGCCGGTGAACGCGAGCCGCGCCACCAGCGCGCGGCCCACGAGTTCAGATGCTTGTGGCCGACGACGATCAGATCTGCGTTGGTCTTTTTGGCATGGGAGATGATGACCTCGACCGAATCGCCAACAAGCACCTCACCCTGCGCCGGATAACCCGCATTGGCCAGGCGGCGCAGTCCGTCCTCGAGGATCCCCTGGTACTTCTTCTTCATCTGATCCTCGAGCTCGCTGTCGTAGATGCCGCCCTCGGCCGCGATGATCGGCGTGGTGGGTGGCATGACCGCGATCAGGAACAGATCGGCGTGGCTCCACTGGGCGATGTCGAGTCCATCGAGCAACGCCTTCTGGCCCGACTCGGAACCGTCGTACGCCAACAGGATGCGCTTGTACATGAGGCCCTCCCGTAGTCAAAGCGGTGATACGGAACCTCTGAACCAGTCTCACTAATCTACGCGAGGTTGCGCAGTTCGCGCAGTGCCACCGAAACCATTGCCAGATCCGCGCCCTTGGTCTCTGCCAATTCCGCAAGCAAGCGCTGCGCCCGTTCCAGGCCGGTGCGGTTGCGCGCCTCCCAGCCCGCCATCAACTGCGTGGGATCACCTTCGCCGCCGCTGAACACGCTTTGTGCGATCGAACGCTGCAAGCCTGCGAGGTCATCGCCCAATGCGGCTTTCGCCAGGCCTTGCCAATAACTGTCCGCGGGCAACGCTTCGATCTGCTGGCGCAGCCTGGAAAGCCCGAGGCGTGTGCCGACGCCTACATGAACGTCGGCCACCTGGCCGAAGTCGCGGCCCACGGCCTCGGCGATCTCGGCGATGTCGAGCGCCGCGTACAGCGCATCCGCGCTCGCCACGCGCTGCGCCAGCGGCGCCGGCACGCCGGCCGCGATCCATGCCGCGGCGCGCGGCGATGACGCGGCCTGCGGCTCGACGCGCGCGCGCAGCGCTTCGACCACCGGAAGAAAGCGCTTGAACGTCTGCTCCATCGGATCGGCCAACCGACGCGAACGCAGGAACCAGGTGGTGGCGCGCGCCGTAAGCCAGCCTTCTTCGATCAGCATCTCCGACTGGACCAGATCGGACACCTTGTTGTCGAGTGCCTCGACGTGCTGCCACAACGACACGTGACCGAAGATCTCGCGCGTGGCGAGATACGCGCGTACGACCTGCGCCGGTTTCATGCCTGTCATGTCGGCCAGCCGGTGTGCGAAAGTCGAGCCCACGCGATTGATCATGCTGTTCAGAACGTGAGTTGCGACGATCTCGCGCTTGAGCGGAT
>DASQAE010000771.1:0-1842 GCA_035635915.1 Burkholderiaceae bacterium
CGGCCGGCTTCCCGGGTGCGCCGCTATGGAGCGTCCGCGACAGCAAGCGGTTCGAGCGCGAGCAGCCGTTTGCATTCGGCGGCACGCAGTTCCTCTGGTTCGAGCGCCGGGCGCGGCCGCGCCGCTAGCGATCGCGGGTGCGATCGATCAGGCGCTGGCGCGCCTGCGCAAGGTGAAATTGCATCGCCACGCGCGCACGCTCTGGATCCTGTTCGCGTACCGCCGAGACGATCGCGGCGTGTTCGTCCACCACGCGCTGCGCACGCTGCCTGGAACCGGTGCGCGTCAGGTTGAGCGTCAGGCGCATGAAACCAATGATCGACTCGTTGATCGCATCGAGCACGTCGAGGAAGAAGCTGTTGCCGCTTGCCTCGGCAATGCGGGCGTGAAAAGCAAGATCGATGTCCGGGTCGGGCCGCCCTTCTTCGGCACTCTGCGCAAAGCGGCGCTGCGCCAGGGCAATCGCTTCCATCTGTTCGTCGGTGCGCCGTTGCGCCGCCAGCCGCGCCGCGTCGCCCTCCAGGGCGATACGAACCTCGAGGCAGCGCAGGTAACCCGCTACGTCCTGCGCACGCGCGAACGAACGCACCCGATCGACCGGCTGATGGATCACGAAGCTGCCACGGCCGTGCTGCGTGGCAAGCAAGCCGTCGGCTTTCAGCCGTAGCAACGCCTCGCGCACGACCGGGCGCGAAACGCCGAACTTCTCGCAGATCTCGTTTTCCGACGGCAACTGCGCACCTACCGCAAGCCCCCCGGAAACGATCTGCTCGAAGATCTGCCCATACAGTTGATCGCTCAGGCGGACGCGCTCACCGCGCGCAAGCACCAACGTACCGCCGTTGGCGCGCGCCGGCGGGTCGGCCTCGCGTACAGCGCGGCTCTTGCGCATCGCTTTCAGGCCACCGGCGTTTTTACCCGGCCCGTGGAAAAAAACGCACGCAGGTTTTCGACTACCAGGTTGCCCATCGCGGCGCGGGTCTCGTGCGTCCCGCTGGCGATATGCGGCAACAACACGACGTTGTCGAGTTCCAGCAGTGCGGCCGGCACGTTCGGTTCGTCGGCAAAAACATCGAGCGCCGCGCCGGCAATGCGCTTCTCGCCAAGCGCGCGCACGAGTACCGGTTCGTCGACGACCGAACCGCGGGCGACGTTCACGAGGAAACCTTTTGTGCCCAACGCGTCGAAAACTTCGGTGGAAACCAGGTTGCGCGTCGCCGCTCCGCCCGCAGCCGCGATGATCAGGAAATCCGCCCAGCGCGCCAGTTCGACCAACGACGGTGCGTAACCGTAGGCGACATCGTCCAGCTTGCGCCGGTTGTGATAGCGGATCTGCATGTCGAAACCTTCGGCACGCCGCGCGATCGCTTTGCCGATACGACCGAGTCCAAGAATGCCGAGCCGCTTGCCGCTGACGCGTGTCGCCAGTGGAAACTGCGCCTTGAGCCAGTCGCCGCGGCGGACGAAACGCTCCGCTGCAGACAGGCCACGCGCGACGCCGATCATCAGCCCCAGCGCAAGAGCGGCGACACAGTCTGTGAGCACGTCCGGGGTGTTGGCGACCGCTATGCCGCGTTTCTTTGCCGCTGCAACGTCGATGGTTTCGTAGCCGACGCCAAAGTTGGAAATCACGCGCAACGCGGGCAGCGCATCCATCAGTTTGGCGTCGGCGCCGAACCGCGCCGAGGTTGCCATGCCCACGAACTGGCCGCCGTTTTTTGCGAGAAAGGCCGCCGGGTCGGCTTCACGCCAGAGCGGGTGGGTATCGAACTCCTCCGCAAGCGCCGTCTCGAGCGACGCCTGCAAGCGCCCGATCTGGATGATGCGTGGTTTCATCTAGTA